>NZ_JAPZQM010000641.1:0-16303 GCF_027530565.1 Microcystis sp. LE19-10.1B
TTTGTACCAAGCGATGTACTACAAGAAGGATAATGCAAGGTTTTTGAACGTCCCAATCCTATTTTCTTGCACTAACATCGGACTTTAACAGGTCAAAAGCTTTATTTTAAAAGGGTTTTACCATTATTCAGCAAACCCTAATTACACATCTAAGCCACTACTCCGTCAGACTTCTGCTGATGTGAGCAAACAGAGAACTGAAAACTCAAATCCGATCCCTAATAGCTGTATCCCGTCTCCTGTCTCCTGTCTCGACTAGGAAATTAATTTTGCACGACTACTTATTTTTTTAATAGGAACTATCACCTGATGGGCATTTATTACACAATCGCTGCTGTTTTTCTAGGGATGCAATTAGCTGCAGGAGAAAATTTATCGGCGGCAAACCCTGATTTTCTCCAGCTGCAAAAAGCTCTAGAAAAACACAATTTCATCGTCAAAATTGCCCCGCCACCAGTGCGAGGAGCCTACGGTTTATTTGATAGTAAAACTAGAATTATTTGGATTCATCCCCTAGTTTTTGACTTAGGTATTGCCCGACCAACATTAATTCATGAAGCTGTCCATGCCGCTCAACTTTGTCATGGAGGCAAAACAGTTAAAGCTCTTAATTTAGCCATAGAACCACCAGCAATGACCAGAAGATTTTTTATGAATTATCAGGGTTTTAGCAGACAAATTGAAGCCGAAGCCTATACTGTTCAAGTTCAGCCCGATGGTCTAGATTTAGTCATTTCTTTACTGCAAAAATATTGTGCTTAGAAAACCTGTCGATAAATCTACCAATCCCGTTCTAATTCTTCGGCCACACGACGATAATCGGCACTGGCTTCTTGGGCATTTTTACCGCGCCAATTGGTAATAGCTACCCCGTCTAAAACGGCTTTTTCGTGGGCCTTATAATTTCTGACAAAAGCATGACAGGCAGGAATACCTAATTCTAATAAAGTATTTTGTGCTTCCAAAGTTTCCTTAAGACTACGGGAATCCACTTTTGTTAACAAAACCCGATAGGCAATTCCTAGGGGTTTAACTGCCGTGCGTACCGTGTCAATTAAAGCCATTAAATCCATCGGTGCGGGAGGAGTCGGTAAAATTAAATAATCTGATTCTGCTATTACTGCCGTCAGTAATTCGGAGCGCAAAGCTGGTGGTGTGTCAATCACGATCAGATCGTACTCGATAATTTGACGCAATTCTCCTAATTTCTCGGTATTAATTTGCTTGGCTAAATCAAATACCATACCCGCTTGATTTCTTTCTACCCACCAAGTGGAGGAACCCTGCGGATCCGCATCCACCAGCAAAACACGCTGATTCTGCCCCCAAATTGCCGCTAAATTGACCGCAGTGGTGGTTTTACCCACACCACCTTTACCGTTGACAACAGCGAGGATTTTTGGGCTATTAGGCTTTAATTGCGAGGTCATTTTCAGTTATCAGTTATCAGTTATCAGTTAAGTAAGTAGGCGTTAAAAGTTATCAGATGCCCCTCTTATTAAGGGGGGATCCCCCCGCCTACCGGCACCCCCCTTATCAAGGGGGGCAGGGGGGATCGAACCTAAAATCTATCTTCAATTTAATTATAACCAGCTACTTATCAGTTATCAGTTACCAGTTATCAGTTATCAGTTATCAGTTACCAGTTATCAGATTTGAGTTTTAAGTTCACTGTTTACTGTTTACTGATCACTGTTTACTGATCACTGAAAAAAAGCTCCCCACTGATTACTGTTTACTGATTACTGATCACTTAATATAACTAACCAGAAAGTTTTTGATCTAAGATTTGGCTAGTTAATTTAGGATCGGCTTTACCGCCGCTTTTTTTCATGACTTGACCGACAAAAAATCCCTTAAGATTGGTTTTACCCGCCCGGAATTTTTCTAACTCGCTTGGATGGGAGGCGATAATTTCCTCGATCAGTTTTTCGATCGCAGAATTGTCAGAAATTTGTATTAATCCTTTCTTTTCCACCAGCGCTTTTGGTGAACCGCCTTGGCTGAGAAGTTCTGGTAAAATTTCCTTAGCAATTTTGCCACTAATTGTTCCCGTTTCAATCAGTTTAACTAATTCCGCTAAGTCTGGTGCTTGCAGGGCAATTTCTGTGATCGTCAGCTTATTATTATTCAAATAAGCGGCGATATCTTGACTGATCCAGTTAGCGACTAATTTCGCATTGGCCCCCGCAATTACAGCAGTTTCAAAATATTCGGCCACGGTGCGATCATCGGTTAAAACCCTGGCATCGTAGGGGGAAAGACCAAATTCTTCTTCATAACGACGACGTTTACGAGCGGGTAATTCCGGTAATTCTTCTGCCCAAGCTTTTAACTGTTCGGGGGAGACTTCCAGGGGGGGTAAATCCGGTTCGGGAAAATAGCGATAATCGCTAGAACCTTCTTTTTTCCGCATACTAATCGTCCGTTGAGTAGCTTCTTCCCAAAGACGGGTTTCCTGTACGATTGGTTCGCCATTTTCGATCGCTTCAATTTGTCGATCGATCTCGTATTCTATGGCTTTTTGGATAGCACTAAAGGAGTTCATATTTTTAATTTCTACCTTAGTCCCGAACTTTTTAGTGCCTTTTTTGCGAACGGAAATATTGACATCGCAGCGCAGGGAACCTTCCTGCATATTACCGTCACTGATGCCGAGATAACGCACTAAACGCCTTAATTCTTGGGCATATTCCGCCGCTTCGGCCCCAGTGCGTAAATCCGGTTCCGAGACGATTTCCAATAATGGTACACCTGTACGATTAAAATCCACGAGGGAATGGGTGGAACCGGAGAGACGTTCGCTGCCAGCATGAACCAGTTTTCCCGCGTCTTCTTCCATGTGCAGACGGGTAATGCCGATAATTTTGCGGCTAACTTCCTTAGTTTTTTTATCGACGATCTCGATTTCTAGTTGACCCTGTTCGACAATAGGGAGATCATACTGGGAAATTTGATAATTTTTCGGCAGGTCGGGATAAAAATACTGTTTGCGATCGAATTTGCTATGAGGTGTGATTTTACCGTCGATAGCTAATCCCAGTTTAACGGCACTGGCCAGGACTTCTTGGTTAAGGACGGGTAATACCCCAGGATAACCCAAACAGACGGGACAGACGTTAGTATTGGGGGGACTATCGAAGTTGGTGGGACAGGAACAAAATATCTTGCTTCTGGTGTTCAGTTGACAGTGGGTTTCTAAACCGATAATTGCTTCGTATTCAGTGGCAGACATATTTTCTCGCTCTCGCCGACACAGGAATGATCTGTTTAATCATTATAGTCGCGATTCTGGAGCATTCCCTCCCTTCATAAAACTTAATACTGTAGTTACTAATTACTTTAGTCACCTTTAATATAGCTCAAAAAAGATAATTGATTCAACCAATGTCCGCCATTATTTTTAATTTTATCAAAGGCATAAGACAAGGAAGCTTATCGATAATTTTTCACCAATCAACCTAGCCTTTCTAGTATCCACCACCGACCACAGAAAACGAAACCTAAAACTTTCCACCTCACCGTTAAGATAACCGACATAAATCGTAGCAAAAATTAACTTCTAGAGACGGGATATTTGCTTAGTATAGAAACAGAGAGATTATACCTGAGAACTGACCCCATAACCAGCCAAAAGCAATATAAGCGGCGAAAGTGAGCATTTTCTAGGCAAGTATTGCCTTAGTAAGTAGGTGGGTGGAATTAAATATAAGATGAACGTAGGTTGGGTTGAAGCATGAAACCCAACGCCCGCATGGGTTACGCTACCGCTAACCCATCCTACAAATAATTGTGCCTCCCTACTTAATTGACGATTTTTACTTTTTACTCAATTTTATGTCTTTAACTCTCTCAGAACAACTCAAACGAGAACAATTATCCTACCCCCAAACTCTCCTCCATCATCTGCAAAGGTTACGGCATTTTGTGACAGTGGAAGGAGAGGAGAAATTGCAGCAGTGGAAAAACCTCATTGAAAAGGAGAATTTTCAACCTAGCACCCGTAATTTAGCCTATTATCTCGCCCTGAGACAAGAAGATATCCGGGATTTACAATTAGCTTTAATGCCCTGGGGATTATCTTCCCTAGGCCGGATTGAATCGAAAGTTTTACCGACTCTCGATGCGGTAATTGCCACTTTAGGGGCGGTTTGTCATCAAGAAGCCTCATTATTACCCAAACATCCCCCTTTAGAGGCATTTTTCCAAGGAGATCAACTTTTAGCCTCCCATAGCGCCGAAGTTTTCGGTCTGCCTTCCCCCCGGCGTCGGGTGCGAATTATGGTGACAATGCCGACGGAGGCGGCAACCGACCCCGATTTTATCGCTCAATTACTGCGTTGCGGGATGGACTGTATTCGCATTAATTGCGCCCATGATGGACCCAAAGAGTGGCAGGGAATGATCGAAAATCTGCGCGAGGCGGTCAAAAATCCCGAAAATTTAGTCAATGGACATACCTGTAAGGTTTATATGGACTTAGCTGGCCCAAAAATCCGTTTAGAACAGATTTTAGCCCCCCAGTCCCAAACCAGACTATATCAAGGGGATTTTCTCCTCTTAACCACCCAACCGCCCCATACTGCCCATCCTCAGTATTTTCAGGCTAATTGTTCCCAACCGGAAATTATTCCCCAAATTCCCGTCGGGGCGAAAGTTTGGATTGATGATGGTCATATTGGGGCTGAAGTTATTGCCATAATGCCAGAAGGTCTCTTACTAAAAATTACCCACGCTAGGGAGAAAGGGGAAAAACTCAAAGCAGATAAAGGCCTAAATTTCCCCGATACCGTCTTAAATATCGATCCTTTGACCGCAAAAGACCGGCAAGATTTAGATTTTATTGCCCAAAATGCCGATATTATCGGTTACTCTTTTGTGCAAAAAGCCAGCGATATCGAGACACTACAGCTAGAGTTACAAAGTCGTTTGGGGGATGCTTGGCGACAAAAAGCAATTGTGGCCAAAATAGAAACACCTTTAGCCGTGAAAAATCTACCCGAATTAATCATCCATGCCGCCGGTAAACAACCTTTTGGGGTGATGATTGCCCGGGGTGATTTGGCCGTAGAAATTGGCTATCAAAGACTCGCAGAAATTCAAGAGGAAATTCTCTGGTTATGCGAAGCGGCCCATATTCCAGTAATTTGGGCCACCCAAGTCCTAGAAAATCTGGTCAAGAAAAGTATTCCTTCCCGGGCCGAGATTACGGATGCCGCTATGGCCGAAAGAGCCGAATGTGTCATGCTTAATAAGGGGGAATATATCCGTGAAGCGGTGACAATTCTCGATGATGTTTTACAAAGAATGCAGAGCCACCAAGCTAAAAAAACGCCCCAATTACGCGCCCTCCATTCTTGGGTTTAGGCAGTTTCAGTTATTAGTTATTAGTTATCAGTTATTAGTTATCAGTTATCAGTTATCAGTTATCAGTTATCAGTTATCAGTTATCAGTTATCAGTTATCAGTTATCAGGAGATTATTTTTATTTATTCTCCCCAGTTCATAATTCATAATTCATAATTCATAATTCCTCACACCTTTTCAACAGGATTGAGAATCAGAGGCAAATTAACGCATATTATTGACCGCACCACTAACCAAACCAGCGCTAACATAGCGACCATAACCATCAAGACGGTTTTGTTGAGCGATTCGGGAGGGATTATTGACGAGATCGGCAACTCCCACACCCATCATCACCACGGAGATAACTGCGATTAAGTAGTTACGGACAAAAGTTTGATTTTGGTGGTTGGCTAACATGGTTGTCACCTCTCTTTCCTGTCGATAACCTTAGAATACGAGAGGGTTTGGGGTGATGTCAGTCCCATAATTCCGGGTGACAGAAGTGGAAAAAAGTGGAATCCACAGATAAGCTATGATTTTTTGTCGATTAGAATCGGTAAATAGGGAATCGGGAACAGGAAAAGGGCAATATTCGTCGCTTATATGGTTAAATAATCAGTAAATTGCCTAAAAACTGACATATTCTCCAGAATATGACCCTAGAAACAGCGATTATGACCATAAAATTTTTCTGGCCTTTAGTTTTAGGATTATCTATTGTTATTATTGACAATGGGCAATATTTGAGAGCAGAAACGGTAACTTTGAGCGCCAGTCAACGGCAACAACTGCGATCGCTAGATGCTAAGATTATTTTACCTAAATATATCCCCCCCGGATTTCGGGCCAGCGAGATTAAAATCCTCGCAGAAGAGGGGAAAGGATACGCAGTCCTCTTTGAAAATGCCGAGAATAGCTGTTTTTTGGTGGAAGGAATCGAAAACGCCAGGGGCGATGATGGTTTAGAATTAGAGGGAACCCTAGCGCTCAATTCCCCACTATTTGGGGAAGGATACTGGCTTAATTATGGTACACCCAAAGACTCGGAATTAAGGCAACAATTCCCCGAACCCGATTTGTATTCCGATTGGATGAAAATGGGAGAATATTTTTATCGTCTCAGTGGGGCATTAATTGCCCGGGAGGAGTATGATTATCCTAATTGCCGTCAAGATATTTCCCCATCGGAAGCGGTTAAAATAATCGAATCTTTTGGAGATAACAATTAAATTGAATTTATCTACAGTCATTTCTGATCTACAACAAAGAAGCAAGGAGCGGTTATCTTGGTCTGATTTTTGCTGGTTAGGATTAGTAATAATTTTGGGACTGGTTATTAGGTTAACACAATTAACGAGCAAACCTCCCTGGACGGATGAATTTGCCACTATGGTTTTTAGTATTGGCAATAATTACCAGATAGTGCCGTTAAATCAAATAATTTCCCTAGACACTTTATTAGCACCTCTCCAGAGCAACCATCAGGCAACTATTGCCGATGTAATTAAATTAGTTATTCAGGAGGACAATCATCCACCTTTATATTTTATTCTCGCCTATCTCTGGAATAAATTATTCTTTGATCGGGGAGAATATGTATCTTTAGCAGGAATGCGATCGCTGGCAGTTTTTTGGGGAGTTATTTCGATTCCTTTAATTTATTTTATCAGTAAATTGGTCTTTAAATCTGGCTCGATCGCTTTTCTGTCGGCGATTTTAATGGCGGTTTCTCCCTACGCGGTTTTTATCTCCCAAGAAGCGCGTCATTATACTTTAGCGGTTGTATTTGTCCTCATATCTTTAGGCTGTTTTCTTAAGGCAAGCATCAAAATTATCGACCATAAGAGAATATCCCATACTTTGGTTTTTTTCTGGTTAATTGTCAACTGTCTAGGGTTATTAGTCCACTATTTTTTTAGTTTAACTATCCTAGCGGAAGCGATAACTTTATTATGGATTTTATTCAATCAAATCAAACAAAAAAACTTTTGGATAACTAATTGGTGGCGTTTAAGTTTATTTTTTTTAGGTAACTTGAGCTTTATTATTATTTGGTTTATCACGTTTGTACCCAAAGATTATGGCAATCAGATGACCAGTTGGATTCAGAGAGACAATGATAGTTTTTTGTCCGTAATTAGCCCCTTTTTTCAATTGCTGGGAACATTAATTACTATGCTTTCCCTGCTCCCCGTCGAATCAGAATCTTTAATAATTATCTTGATTTCTGGGGCAATAATGATCGGTTTTTTTCTCTGGATTATCCCACAATTAAAAACAGCATGGCTAGACTCCTATAAACCCGAATTAGGCATTCTCTCGGCATTTTTTCTCAGTTCAATTGCCATTTTCTTTGTCATCACCTATCTGCTTTCGATCGATATTACCCGGGGAGCTAGATATAGTTTTGTTTACTTTCCCTCGGTAATTTTAATTCTAGCAATTTTATTAGATAATTGTTGGCAAAGGAAGCAGAAAAGAATAGTAATTATTGTAATTATCATGGCTTTAGTTAGTTCCCTAAGTGTGACTTTTAATTTAGGCTATCGTAAGTATTATCGCCCAGATAAATTAGTTACCACTATCGAAAATAATAGCCGTTATCCGTTAGTAATTGCCACTAGCTATAGGAGTTTAGTGCAGGTGGGAGAAATGATGGGAATTGCTTGGGAATTTAACCAAAGATTTCCCGATAAAACCCCTAAGTTTCTCTTAGTTAACCCAGAACAAAAGCCAAATTTTAATCTGTCATCTTCCCCCCCTTTTGAATTATGGTTAATTAATTTCCATTCTTCAATAGATTTATCGGACTGTCAACTCTCAGAGTTATCCTCCAATTATGTAACAGGTTATCAATATCAAAAGTTTCTCTGTGGGCGATCGATGGATTATAATAATAAAGTTAAGTAGGGCTATTAACTATGATTATTTGGGTAAATGAACAGATTGATCCCTGTGGTTTAGTACAAGCTTGTATTGCCTGTCAAGACGAACAAGCGGCAAAAGATTGTCATCAAAGTTGGTTAACCAATCTTACGGACGAACAAAAACAAGCGGGGTGGGTGGCAGTTTTAAGAACCGTAGAATCTTGGGATGATGTACCTGTAAATGCTCTGAAGTTAAGTTATTAACTAGGGTTTGCGGCAAAAAGTTTTTCGTGGGTGTGGGGTGTTTTTAAAGTTGGATGGGGAGTTAATCCCACTATTAACAACGTCAATCGATGACAAAATTTTGGCTGCCAGAGCTTTGAGAGCAAAAACAGGCGAAAAGACAGAAGAGAAAGGAGATATCTGGCTAAAATAACGTCAGTTCCGGTTAAGCAGATTGTGCCATGACTTTCAGGAAAGAATAGGACTGACTGGCTACGGTAAAATTAGGGTTTCGGCTTATCTCGAACTGAGGTTAAAATAAAAAATATTTCAGTTATCAATAGTAAAGCCCACTAAAATGATAACTGTCCTTCATTCCTAAGCTAAACGGCGCTTAACCTGCATGATCCAATAGCTATAACCCTTTTGGAGTCTATATCGGTGATCCGAAGTAAAAGCCGTTTAGCTTACTCAAAACAGGGGCTATTTTTCGTGAATATCAGAAAAGAAATCACTTTATTGATGATGTGCATGGCATTTTCGAGTACATTTTTCGGTGAGGTTTTCGCTGCTCCACGTCTTGACTGGCACAGTGCCGATTTTGAAGGTCTGCGAGTAATTGCCGAGTCAGCTTGGAAGACCGAATACGAAGCAAAGAAACGCGGGGAAGAACTACACTTCAAATATGGATTTCAAAATCTGGGTATTCTTTGGATTCCTTACTATAGTAATCTATCGGGAAAATCGCTCTATCAAACAATTATCGTTCCAGAGGGCAATTGTGATCGATTTTTACAAGAGAATATTCGACGAATCAATCGCGATGCCTACTGCTTTACACCCAGTAATCGTGGTTTAGCTCCCAACCGTCGAGGTGGTCGTATTTTCTAATTTTATATCTCCACGGCCGTGGTAATTCTCAACTCAATTTTAGAGTGAACAAGAAAGCCAAAGCCTAAAATAGGGTTTGCTGAATAAATATAAAAACCTTGTTGGATAAGACTTTTGGACTTTTTTCCCCTCAAAAAGTGCCAGCCATTGCGGGGATAGGGGGGAAAATTCAGGTACTTTTTCCCTGAAAATTAGGTAGTTGACCACCTGAAAATCGATCAAACCCCACACCCCACACCCCACACCCCACACCCTGCCCCCAGAAAAGCTTTTTCAGCAGCCCCTAAAATAAAAAAGAGGGCAGGTTTTATCCCACCCTTTGGTCTTATTTTAAACGAATTACTAACCGGCGATCGGGTTCCACGCCGCGACTTTCCGTGGTTAAATCGTTTTCTTCCTGAAAAAAGGCATGGATTTGGCGACGTTCCGCCGAAGATAGGGCTTTTAATTCTATTTCCTGCCCTGTTTGCCGCACTTGCGTCGCCGCTTGATTCACCCAGTCGAAAAGTTCTGCCTGTCTTTGTTGACGATAGCCATTGATTTCGACAATATAGAACTGATGTTCTGCCGCCTCGACACCAATATTCAGAATCGTATTAGCTAGGGATTGAATCGCATCCAGTCCCTCACCCTTGTTAGCGAGGAGAAGTTCCACTTGTTGGGGACTCAATTGACTACTATCAATAATTAACCAACAGGAGGAAGGTCCAGTTCCCAATTCCTGCACACCAATCTGGACATCTGCGGGCATGGCTATCAACTTTAGCAGTTTTTCCAGCCATTGTTTAGCTTTCTCGCTATTTTGCTCCCATATACTCATTACGATGTTTTTTCCTTTTTCTTGCTAGAACGTTTTTCAAAGGGGAGAGCATCGCGGGATTTTTCCGTTTTTTCCTGTTCCGCTACCAATTTTTGCAGGTTTTCCGGTAACGGTTCCCGCATCAAAATCACCGTTTGAATAGTTTGGAAGATGTTCGCGGTTAAGATATACATCAATACCCCCGCTGGTAAGGGGAAAAACAGGAACATCATACTAAAAATTATCGGGGTGATTTTATTCACCGTTTGCTGTTGTTGGGCTGCCCCCCCCGAAGGAGCGCCGGCACCGGATAACTCTTGGTTAACATAGATACTAATACCGAAAGCGATCACCATCGCCAAAATATCCCAGTGAATTTCACCATTGGCACCGGTTGCCCCAATTCTTCCCAGGGCCTCAATAAAGAGAAAACCCGTATTAGCGGCAATCCCCGGCACGATAACTTTAATACTGGCATCTCCGGGGGCTAAAGCGACGATGGAACCGTCTTCATTAACTTGCACCAGTTCTTGACCTTTAACCACCTCGTAGGTGGGTTTTAGGTTATTTTCCGGTGCTTCCGTGGCTAATTGGCTTAAAGACTTGCCCTGGTCGTTTTGCAGGTCGATTTTTACCTGTTCTCCCGGAGCGATTTTATTGCCTTGGGGTAAAAAAGCGGTGATGGGATAGTGGAGAGACTCGTCAATATAGACGTTTTGGGGTTTGGTGCCATAGGGTTGGCGCTGCACGAGGGCGATTTGTTCAGCCGGCAGCACCTGTAAATCGACGGTATAGTTAATATCCGAGAAGGGGGAACCCCGCAGCGTCGCAAATAAAGCCAAAAGAATCGGCATTTGTAATAGCAGGGGTAAACAACCGGCCAGGGGATTGCCCAACTCCTGCATTAATTTGCCCATTTCCTCCTGTTGTTTTTGCGGGTCATTTTTGTAGCGTTGTTGAATTTCTGCCTGTCTTTCCTTCATCAAGGGTTGAGTGATTCGCATTTTTCTCATATTGCGAATCTGGCCGGCACTGAGGGGAAAGACGGCAAATCTCACCACCAGCGTTAAAGCAATGATGGCGAAACCGTAACTATGCACAATCCGAAAGAAAAAATCTAGGATTGGCAACATGATATTTGTGGAAATAAATCCGACTCCAAAATCCATGGGTTTAATCTATGTCTTCTCGTTTAATGGGGTGGCACTGTAACAAATCTAATTTATCGAATCGAGGCGATCGATTATTTTGTTTTATTGACTGATGATCGATTCTAGGGGACGACCGGTTTTATCGGCGACTCTTTCGGCAATGTAGTCATGAATTTCCCGGAATTTCGGCATCGCGCGCATTTCTAAACGACTTCTATCCTTGAGAGTTACGACAATATCCCCCCAAACACCAATTCCTCTCGGCATTTTTGCCACTTTTGCCACTTCTGAATAGATAATATCTGTGCGATCGCGTCCCATCCAACCCCCAGTGATCGAAATCCGCCGATCGGTTATCTTATATCTTAACCAGATTGCCCGTACCACTGCCCCAACGGTTAAAGGCAAACAAATCACCGTAAATCCTAGCAGGATATTGATGATTAGGTCGCCGATGTGCGGACCGCCTTCATAAAAAGTTTCTTCTTTAATGCCCATGAATTATATTCGCCTTCACTAACAACTGCTTTAATTCTCGCAAAAAATGTTCATAATTGCACTCGATCGCCCCTGGACGGATAATGATTATCCCTCGCCATCCTGCCGCTATTTCTGGCAATAACTCCCGAATTACCGCTCTTATTTGTCTTTTTAGTCGATTACGAACCACCGCTTTTTTACTAACTTTCTTGCTAATCGAGATACCAAAACGACTGGGGCCGGGGGCATCTGGGCAAGAATCCTCTAAACTAATTAAGGTTAAGTGGGAACCGTGATAACGCTTCCCTGTTCCATAGACAGCTTGAAAATCCTGTCGATGTTTTAAGCGATGAATTTGGGGTAGTCCCACGAAAATTAGTCGGTTCCCAGAATAACCTAAACACTTAAACGATAGCGCCCTCTTTTCCGACGAGCTTTAATCACTTTACGTCCGTTGACGCTACGCATTCTCGCTCTAAATCCGGAAGTGCGCTTCTGTTTGCGCGTGGTTCCTTCTAAAGTACGTTTACTCACTGCTGATTTTTCTCCTTAAGATAGAGTTAGTCTATAGATATAAAGACACAATTTTTGATTATAACAAAATTACTAGGAATTGGGAAGCCCATGGTCAAGCTCCGTTTTGGTCGAGATATCTGCAATTATCTCCCGGTGGCTGAAAAGCGCGAATGGTTAGTCACTAATGGTATTGGTGGTTTTGCCGCGGGAACTGTGGCCGGATTGCTAACTCGCTGTTATCATGGTCTCTTGATCGCTGCTTTGGCTCCACCGACACAAAGAACGCTTCTTGTGACTAAAATCGATGAATCGATACAATATAACCAGAAAATTTATCATCTGGCCAGCAATCGCTGGTTAGGTGCTACGATCGAACCGCAAGGCTATATTAATATCGAAAGTTTTCATCTGGAAGGCACAATTCCCGTCTGGACTTTTATCTGCGGGGATGCCTTACTAGAAAAGCGTATCTGGATGGAACAGGGAGAAAATACCACCTATACTCACTATACCTACCGTCGTGGCAATTCTCCCCTAACTCTCAATCTGACTGCTTTTGTCAATTATCGTGATTTTCACGGCAATACCCAGGGTTTTAACTGGCAAATGGCTATTAGTCCCCTAGAAAAAGGAGTCAGAGTGATTGCCTATGACAATGCTGTACCTTTTTATCTATTAATCAGTCAGGGAGAGGTTTTTCCCGCTCATATCTGGTATTATCGCTTTGATTTGGCCGTGGAACGTTATCGTGGTTTAATCGATCGAGAAAATCATCTTCATGGGGCTAGTTTTTCGGCTACTCTTAAAGTGGGAGAATCGGTGACAATTGCCGCTAGTACCCGTCCCGATCCGAATTTAGACGGTCAATCTTCTCTAGAGTCTCGCTATCGCTACGAAAATAGTCTGATTAATCCCCAGCAGCCCGAATGGATTCAACAACTTACCCTCGCTGCCGACCAGTTTATCGTTAGTCGTCCTCTCCGGGATCAACCGGAGGGCAAAACGATAATCGCGGGTTATCCTTGGTTTGGTGATTGGGGTCGCGATACGATGATCTCCCTAAGAGGATTAACTTTGACTACAGGCAGATCTGCGATCGCGCGTCAGATTTTACTAACTTTTTCCCGTTATCTAGACCAGGGTTTATTGCCGAATTTACTGCCCGATGGGGGAGAAATGCCCGAATATAACGCTGTCGATGCTATTCTTTGGTATTTTGAAGCCATTCGTTCCTATTTTAACCAAAGCCAAGATTTTGAGTTTCTCAGAACTATTTATCCCGCTTTAACGGAAGTGATCGCTTGGTTTCGTCGCGGTACTCGCTACAATATTCACCTAGATGACGATGGTTTGATCTATGCCGGCGAAGCGGGAGTACAATTGACTTGGATGGATGCCAAAGTTGATGATCTGGTGATTACTCCCCGCATCGGCAAACCCGTAGAAATTAATGCCCTTTGGTTCAATGCCCTCAAAATAATGGTTCAATTTGCCCATTATTTGGGCATGGATGCCACTGATTACGAAAAAATGAGAAAAATGACCCTAAAAGGGTTCTCTCGCTTCTGGGATGATTCTCTGGGGTATTGTTACGATGTTTTGGATACGGACAAGGGTAATGATGCCAGTTTACGACCGAATCAACTTTTTGCCGTGTCTTTGTCGGTGGAGGAGTTATTAAATTCCTCACAGAAAAGGGCTATTGTCGATATTTGTGCTTTAAAATTGTTGACTTCTCGCGGTTTGCGATCGCTAGATGCCGATCATCCTGATTACCTTGGCGTTTACAGTGGCGATCGCTTAAAAAGAGATAGTGCCTACCATCAGGGGACAGTCTGGGGATGGTTATTAGGGGCATTTATCGAGGCCCATCTGAAAGTCTATCGCGATCCCATCCTAGCTGAGAGTTTTTTAACACCGATGATCGACCATCTTCGGGATAGCTGTATCGGTAATTTAAGCGAAATTTTCGATGGTAATGCCCCTTTTACCCCTAGGGGCGCTTTTGCCCAAGCATGGACAGTGGCAGAGGTATTAAGGGTTTGGCAAGTGATCCGAGAATTTTCGCCATAATCCTTTAAAATGAGCAATTGTTAGGTGTGTTAGACCAGCTAAAGGACCGACCCTAAAAACCTCAGTTAGACCGTTAAAGACAAAACTCTCATGGAGAAACCGCAAGTTATTTTTCTCGATGCTGTGGGGACCATTTTTGGGGTAAAAGGCAGTGTCGGAGCAATTTATAGTCAAATAGCGGCGGATTTTGGGGTAGAGGTGGCGGCCGAGCCTATAGAACAGTCTTTCTCGGCTATTTTCCCCACTGCTCCCCCCTTAGCTTTTCCTGAGGTTGAACCGGCACAAATTCCCGAGTTAGAGTATCGCTGGTGGCGATCGCTGACTGGGGCGGTTTTTAATAATTTAGGTTATCTGGAACGATTTCCCGATTTTGAGGCTTTTTTTGGCGAACTTTACCGTCATTTTGCCACGGCCGAGCCTTGGGTGCTGTACGAGGATGTCATTCCCGCTTTAAGACTCTGGCAGATTCAGGGGATCGAGTTGGGCATTATTTCTAATTTTGATAGTCGTATCTACCAAGTTTTGGCCGAATTAGGCTTAGAATATTTTTTTCGATCGATCACGATTTCTTCCCAGACAGGAGCAGCTAAACCCGATGCTGAAATTTTTCAAATCGCCCTGCAAAAACATGATTGTTCCCCCGCACAAGCTTGGCATATTGGCGATAGTAAAAAAGAGGATTACCAAGGAGCAAAAGCCTTGGGTATAGAAGCGTTTTTAATTAAAAGATCAATAGGGCCTGCTGAATAAATCTAAAAACCTTGTGGGATAATATCTTTGGCTCTTATGGGTAAAATCCTACAACCCACACCCTGCCCCCACGAAAAACTTTTTCAGCAAACTTTAGGTCAAGAGAGAAAAAGTCTTTCAGTGGGAATAGGGGATAGGGAGGGAATACATACCCTACCAGCTAATACCTAACCCTCAAACTGCTTTAATCCCCATCGGGATTTTAGACTGATTCCTGGGATGGGATGGCAGTCGCTTCTGACTGAGCAGCGTTAGGATCTGTCTCTTTGGGGGCGGCCACTTTTACCAAAGCATGACGCAAAACATCTTCTCCGAGAGTGTATCCTCGCACTAGCTGCTCGACCACCGTGCCTTCGGGATGTTCATCGGTGTACTCCCGCATCATCGCTTCGTGGTAGGTGGGATCAAAGGGTTGACCTTCCGGACGCATGGGGGAAACGCCTAAACGCTTGAGACTCTCTACTAAGATTTTATAGACCCCTTGGTAACTCTTGTGAATACCCATCTCGCCATCATTAGCCGGTTTAATTTGAGTACGGGCGCGCTCAAAATTATCCACCACGCCAAGAATTTCCATCAGGGTTTTGCCCTTGATTTTTGTTTCCAGTTCCTCTTTTTCCTTGGCTGTGCGTTTGCGAAAATTGTCGAACTCGGCTGCTAGAGTGATATAGCGTTTCTTGTAGGCATCAACCTGTTGGGTTTGTTCCTCTAACTGCTGTTTGAGAGTATCAATTTCCTCTTGTAGAGTATCGATAGTCATTCCGCCTAGAAAGGAAAATTCCTCGCTAGAGGCGGCCTGATCCGTCACAGTTTTGGCTTCATCGGTGACACTGGCTTCCGATTCGGTGGTCAGGGATTCGGGGGAATTAGGAAAGGATTCTTGGTTTTCGTCGAAAATTACTGAGGTATTTGGTTCTGCACTCATAGTAGACAATTTTATTGGGTAATTTGGCAATATATGACCATTTACTGCTAATTTTGGTCTTTAAGTACCAGCTAATAATCAAGGTTTAACCCTTAATGTAACATTTTGTGGACAAGATGCGTAACTAGATATGAGCGACCCCAGCAATTCCAAATTCAGAATGTAGCAAGGAATACAGAATACAAAACGCTTTTGCCCTGTAGCTCCCCATCCAAAATCAAGAAGAATTAACGCGAGTAACAGGGATGGCCTCATCGAGCATAAAGTCTAAAAGGTGGTG
>NZ_JAPZQM010000140.1:0-1569 GCF_027530565.1 Microcystis sp. LE19-10.1B
AACTGCTCCCACAGGGAAGCGCTTTCGCGCTGTTGTAGAGTGGTGGTCATTGGTTTATGATTCCTATTAGGTTGTCGAGGTACGATCGATTGATGATGTCTCTATCTTAAGGACTTTGTAACGGTTTGTAAAGGGGTTTGAAACTATTGTTACTTATAGTATTGATAAGCTGGGGTTATGAAATGGGTCGGGTGCGGTCGGGTCTTTTCTGATCTAAGATTGAAGACATGACTCGACAACCTCACGACCAATTTGCCAAACAATACCTAGAAGAATTGCTGTCTCCCCTGGGAAAGGTGGAAGTCAGCAAAGAGGTGGCGGATGAAACCCGTCAGGTGGATATTTTCTTCTCTCCTCACCCTAATATGCGGGGAAATGCTCAATCTTTGGGTCTTTTAGGGCAAATGGTGACAACAAGCACTTTGCTTGAGCCTTTTCGCAATGCTCCCAATCGAACGGAAATTCGCAACTGTATCTTAAAACTGTTTTCGATTTTCGCTGAACTTCAACGGAAAGGGAAACGGGAAAAAACTGAGTTAAACGAGGATGACTTACCTAAATTATGGATTTTGGCTACTTCTATTAGTTTCCAGATCCTAGAGAGTTTTGATGCTAAATTAGAACTAGAAAACTGGACAGAAGGGATTGACTTTTTATCTCCCTCTCACCGAACGGCAATTATAGCGATTAATCAGTTACCTATTACCCCAGACACTTTACTGTTAAGATTGTTGGGACGGGGGAAAACCCAAAGCCAAGCGGTGAGAGAGTTGCTTGAGTTGCCTTCTGGCGATTCCTTCCGTCAAAATGTCATGGAATTATTGATTAGTTGGCGTGTGAGTGTTGAAATTAACAATCTTTTAGAATCAGAAGATAGGGAGGTATTTATGGCTTTATCTCAATCTTATTTAGAGTGGAAAGAGGCGACTAAACGGGAAGGACTTCAACAAGGACTTCAACAAGGACAACGACAAATTATTGAAAATTTAATGCAAGTGAGGTTTGGAGAATTGGATGAGTCTTTAATAAAAGTTATTGATGAGTTGCTTAAGTTATCACCGATGGAGTCTAGTCGCCTTTTGTTGGAGTCTTCACGGGAAGATTTAATCAGACGATTCATCTCTGAATAAATTAATTAAGCTGGGTTAAAATACGTCTTAGCTTAAACAGCTTCAAAGAAGCAATAACCGGCGGAAAACGGGAGGATATTATTTAACAGATGAAGAATTGCGATAGACCTGAAAAGATGCTTATGGTTTAGCGTTAGTACAAGCTACTTTAGCGGCTTTTAAAAGAAAATATGGAGTCAACGAATTAGCAAAAATTGTGATAAAATGCGATTATTTACCAAGCAATGGTGTTGATTTTGTGGTGATTATATTCTCTTAAATCTCTACAGATGAATTAGAATAGACTCAAAAAGTGAAGATTTTGGCTCTTCGTTACTTGTTATGGTTCGATAGGGGGGCATAAATCGACTAAATCCTTATCTGGCAAGAGACTTAATTGATTAGTTCGCTCTAGATAAAAAACAATTGACAAAAATCGCTAAATGCCTTTCTATATAAG
>NZ_JAPZQM010000763.1:0-9301 GCF_027530565.1 Microcystis sp. LE19-10.1B
GTGGGGTGTGGGGTGTGGGGTGTGGGGTGTGGGGTGTGGGGTGTGGGGTGTGGGGTGTGGGGTGTGGGGTGTGGGGTGTGGGGAGTGGGGTGTGAGAATTATGAATTATGAAGTGGGGAGTTTTTTGCTGTGAACAGTGAACAGTGAACTGAAAACTCAAATCTGATCAGTGATCACTGATAACTGATCAATGATCACTGACTAAATCCTGCTATAATCTGATTGAATAAGTATAAAAATATTAATTGCTCGATCGCTAATTATGGAAGATACCCTGCCGCTTATTTACGTTTCTGGATTGCTAATTTTCGTGATTGGTTTAGGAATTTTTGTCATCGTGCAAATCTTTAAAACCCGTCGAGTGGAAGGAACCTTTAACAAGCTACAAAAGAAATTGCAAAAAGAAAAAGGTACAGCTAAAGAATACTATGAATTAGGGAGTCTTTATCTCGATAAAAAACTCTATGTTCAAGCATTGAGTTTACTACAAAAGGCTTTAAAAATCTCTGAGGAAGAAAGCATCGAACCAGAAAATCAAGCCCTAATCTACAATGCGATCGGTTTTTCCTATTTTGCTCAAGAACAATTAGAATTAGCGATTCGTAACTACAAAGAAGCCATTAAACTTTATCCTCAATACTCGATCGCTCTCAATAATCTTGGCAATGTTTACGAAAAGAAACAAATGGCTAAAAAAGCTCTCGAAACCTACGAAGAAACTCTCAAATTTGATCCTGATAATACCGTAGCGAAAAAGCGCACCGAATCCCTGCGTAAACGCTTTGCTGAATCGAAATAGTTTTGACTACTGATCAAATTCTTTTTAGAGATCGAAGAATCTTCGATCTCTTTCTTTATTTCAAGCCATAAAACAAGACAATTAAACTAGGGGTTAAAAACGTCAAAATTAAATTTAGGGGCGCACCCAAACGGGTAAAATCGAGGAATTTATAGCCGCCAGGTGCATAAACCATGGTGTTAGTTTGATAGCCAATTGGTGTGAGATAACTATTAGAAGCAGCAAAGGTGACAGCATACATAAAAGCCAAAGGATTTAAACCCAAAGTTTTCGCCACTTCCACGGCGACGGGAATCATTAACACGACGGCGGCGTTATTAGAGAGGATTTCAGTTAAAACTGAGGTAATTAGATAGAAGAAAACTAAGATCCAAAACCCCGAAAGATTGCCGCCGATAGCCACTAAATTATCTGCTAACCATTTAGTAGTTCCCGAGTTATCCATGGCAGTACCTAGGGGAATTAAACCCGCTAATAAAAAGATAATATCCCAACGAATAGAACCATAGACTTCCCCCGGTTTTAGACAGCCAGTAATTACCATTAAAACCACCCCAACTAAACTGGTGACGAGAATTGGTTGAATATCAAAAGCGGCAATAATAATCACCGACAAAGTAATTATTAAAGCAATAATGCCTTTATCCTGTCGCTGGGATTCAATTTCTTTTTCTTCTAAGACTAATAATTCCCGCGTGGTT
Organism: Microcystis sp. LE19-10.1B; assembly: GCF_027530565.1. Lineage (NCBI taxonomy): Bacteria > Bacillati > Cyanobacteriota > Cyanophyceae > Chroococcales > Microcystaceae > Microcystis > Microcystis sp. LE19-10.1B. Next base: position 1,501 of record NZ_JAPZQM010000763.1, read on the forward strand.
TGTAAACCAATAAAACTCTGTTTTGGTCCCTGAACCAAGAGCAAATCGCCAAACTTTAAAGGAATTTTACCTAATCTTCCTTGTAGTAATTCCGAACCACGGCGAATCGCCAGAACTGTTGCGTTATAACGCTGACGGAATTTCAAATCTTTTAAAGTTGTCCCAATTAAACGGGAATTAGAGAGAATCAAAACCTCGGCTAATTTTTCCTCACCTGTAGTAATTACCGACTCAATATCTTCTTTCTGAAATTTGAGATCAGCAAAGATTTCTAATCCTCTTTCATCTTTAATTTTTAATAGTTCTTCCCGGCTACTGTGAACGATTAAAATATCGCCAGCATTGAGAACTTTATCGGCTAAAGGTTGGGGTAAATGTACCTTATTTCTGATTAATTCCAACACATCAAAATCAAACTTTCTTTGTAGTCCACTTTGAGATAAAGTTTGACCGATAAGATTAGAACGAGGGGTAACAATGACCTCACTCAGATATACTTTAGAACCGTAATCATCGTCTAAAAATTCCCCCGTGGAAGATTTGCGATCAGGTAGTAATTTCGGGGCAAAAATTGTTAAATAAATCAACCCTGCCAAAAAAGTTACTAATCCTAAAGCAGTGAATTGAAATAAGCTAAATTCCCCATAACCCAGCTTGGCAGAAATACCACTAGCGAGAATGTTAGTAGAAGTTCCCACCACGGTAATCATCCCCGCTAAAACCGTGGCGTAGGAAAGGGGAATTAATAACTTAGAAGGGGAAATTTTTTGTTTTTTACACCAATCTTCAACGATGGGTAAAAAGATCGCCACCACTGCCGTGTTATTAATAAAAGCACTAATCGGCCCCACCAATGCCCCTAAGACAAATACCTGTTGGTGGGGATTTTTGCCCCCCCAAACCAGCAAGCGATCGCGAATTACTTGAATCACTCCCGTGCGGGTAATTCCAGCACTAAGCACAAACATCGCCATCACTGTCACCGTGGCAGAATTACTAAATCCGGCGATACCTTCTTCGGGAGTAACTAAACCCAAAAGAATGAGGACAATAGCCACGCATAAAGCGGTTAAATCTACCGGTAGCCATTCCGCCACGAAAGCGACTAAAGCAACGACTAAAACCGTTAAAGTCAGAATAATTGGTGTTGGCATTGATTTATTTTTTCGTCATGAACCAGCGAATAAATAACTTCTCCAACTCAATCCAAACAAACATTAAGGCACTAAATCCAAAACAGATTAATAATTCCGTGCCACTAATCCATTGAGTACCGAAGAAGTTTTGTAGAGGAGGAGCATAAATTAACAACAATTGTAGGATCGTTGTCAAGCCCACGGCAGCAATAATGTAAGGATTAGAGAAGGGATTCATTTGCACAGCTAACTGGGTATGGGAACGCACCGCCAAAGCATGACCCATTTGTGCTAAACAGAGGGTAGTAAATACCATGGTTTTCCAACGTCCAGGATCTCCGATTTCGGGGGTTGCTTGAGTATATCGGTAAGCCCAAGCCATCATAATAATGGTGAGAATGGCAAACACCACACCGATGCGAATCATATACCAACCCAACCCGCGAGCAAAAATGCTTTCCCGGGGGCTAAAAGGTGGACGTTTCATCACATTAGGTTCGGCGGGTTCCATTGCCAGAGCAAGAGCCGGTAAACCGTCGGTGACAAGGTTCATCCAGAGGATTTGCAAGGGAGAAAGGGGTACACCGCCTAAACCGAGCAGAGGAGCCGCTGCAATCGTTAAAACCTCGCCAATATTACTGCCGAGAATGTATTTAATAAAGCGCCGAATGTTGCTGTAAACCACGCGCCCTTCTTCGGTGGCGGCGACGATGGTGGCAAAATTATCATCCAGCAAAATCATATCACTGGCTTCTTTGCTGACATCGGTTCCCGTAATCCCCATGGCGATGCCGATATCCGCTTGTTTTAGTGCCGGAGCATCGTTCACCCCGTCCCCCGTCATGGCGACGAATTTGCCCTGTTTTTGCAAAGCTTGGACGATTCTCAGCTTATGTTCGGGAGAAACGCGAGCATAGACGCTCACACCATCTACCTCTGCCTCTAGGTCATTCTGAGACATTTTTTCTAATTCTTTACCCGTGATTACTCGCTCCCCGGGGGCAGCAATTCCTAATTCAAATGCGATCGCCTTGGCGGTTAATTGGTGATCTCCGGTAATCATAATCGGACGAATTCCCGCTTGACGACAGAGGGCAACCGCTTCTTTAACTTCTTTGCGGGGTGCATCGAGCATTCCCACCAATCCCAACCAAACCAGGGATTGTTCCTCACTATCTTCTCTTTCCGCTTCTGGCACTTCTGTCATCGGTTTATAGGAAAAACCTAAGACTCGTAGGCCATTACCCGCCATTTCGTCATTTTGTGCCAAAATACGGCTTCTTTGTTCATCTGTTAAGGGTTGACTTTCTGCCCCAACTTGGATCAGAGAACAACGTTCGAGAATTAATTCCGGTGATCCTTTGGTAAACATTAAATAGGCAGAATCCCCCAAACCTAACTGGGCATTCTCACAGATTACTGACATTCTCTTTCTTTCGGAAGAAAAGGGAAATTCGCCTAAACGAGGGCTTTGTGGTGCCAATGCTTCCCGATATAGTCCTCCTTTACCCGCTAACGTCAGTAAAGCTCCTTCGGTGGGATCGCCTAAAATTGACCATTCTTGAGCTTGATTCTGCAAAAGTGCATCATTACACAGGACACAAGCCGTTAAAATTGCCTGTAGTTCGGGATCACTTTCACTAGCACCACTAAACTCACCGATGGGCGCGTAACCCTCCCCCGTGACAGTAATTGTCTGCTCGGAAGTATTAACTTTCTGCACCACCATTTTATTTTGAGTTAAAGTTCCGGTTTTATCGGAGCAAATCGTCGTTACCGAGCCTAAGGTTTCCACTGCCGGCAATTTACGGATTAAAGCTTGTCTTCTCACCATTCTTTGGGTTCCAATTGCCAATGTCACCGTTACCACTGCCGGTAAACCTTCGGGGACAACAGCCACAGCCATACTAAGGGAGGTTTCTAGTAATGACTCAAAAAACTGCCAACCAAAGCGAATTACGCCCCCAAGCACGACTACAGCCACTAAAGCTAGGGAACCACTCACTAAAACGTTACCTAACTGCGACATTCGCTGCTGTAGGGGAGTTGGTTCACTTTCTACTCCTTGTAACATGGCGGCGATTTTACCAATTTCCGTATCCATTCCCGTCTTGGTAATCGCCACTTTCCCCCGTCCCTGTACTACTTCTGTACCCTGATAGACGAGGTTAATGCGATCGCCCAAAGAGGCATCTTCTGGTAAAACCTTCTGTGCTTGTTTATTCACCGATTCCGCTTCACCCGTTAAGGCAGCTTCGCGGATTTGCAGGTTTTGTGCTTCTAATAATCTGCCATCGGCGGCAATTTGTACTCCCGCTTCCAGTAACATGATATCCCCGGGGACAAGTTCCTTGGCCGCCACTTCAAAGGTGCTACCATTACGAATAACTCTAACTTTGGGCGAGGATAACTGCTTAAGGGCCGCTAATGCCTTTTCTGCCCGACTTTCCTGTAAATATCCTAAAATACCGTTTAAAATAACAATTGTAAAAATAGCGATTGCGTCTTTGGGAAATTCCCCTTTTTTCAGGTCCAAAACTGCCGAAACCACCGCCACGGCAATCAGCATCACTAACATAATGTTAGTAAACTGTTCCCAGAGAATCATTAACGGGCTACGTCCCCCCGTTTCTTTTAGTTCATTTAACCCGAAAATATCCTTTCTTTTAACAATTTCCGCCTCGATTAAGCCGGTTTCCCCATTGGTTCTCAGTATTTCTAGGGTTTGTTCCCCAGTTAAATTATGCCAAGCACGATTATTCTCTATTTCCGAGACTTGAGGTGACGTAGTGGGAAAAGTCATAGCGATCGATTGAAGAGGGTGTACGCGTGAACTAAAAAGGTAAGCGAATTAAGCTAATTACATATCACAATATCAGTTATCAGTTATCAGTGACCAGTTATCAGTTATCAGTGACCAGTTATCAGTTATCAGTGACCAGTAAGCAGTCAGCAGTTATCAAGGAAGTGGGGTGTGGGGAGAACAAAGCCGCCTCCTGCCCCCTGACTTCTCGATAATCTGAAAAAAAATGTAACGAAATGTGAAGTATAATGGCGAATGTGATAAAGACAAGACATTAGAGAGTAGATAGGAAACGATGCGAGTTGCGATCGCTGGTGCGGGACTAGCCGGATTATCTTGTGCGAAATACCTTGTCGATGCGGGACATACGCCCATCGTACTGGAACGTCGCGATGTATTAGGGGGAAAAATTGCCGCTTGGAAAGATGCCGATGGGGACTGGTACGAAACCGGTTTACATATCTTCTTTGGCGCTTATCCCAATATGCTGCAATTATTCAAAGAATTGGGCATAGAAGATCGCCTACAGTGGAAAGAACACTCGATGATCTTCAATCAGCCGGAAAAACCGGGGACCTATTCGCGGTTTGACTTCCCAGATATTCCCGCCCCAATTAACGGTATTGTTGCCATTCTTCGCAATAATGATATGTTAACTTGGGAGGAAAAAATTAAATTTGGACTCGGTTTAATCCCTGCCATTGTTAAAGGCCAAAGTTACGTCGAGGAGATGGATAAATATTCTTGGTCGGAATGGTTAGAGAAACAAAACATACCGCCTAGGGTAGAAAAAGAAGTGTTTATCGCTATGTCGAAAGCCCTAAACTTTATCGATCCTAACGAGATTTCCGCCACAATTCTACTAACGGCCCTCAACCGCTTTTTACAGGAGAAAAACGGCTCAAAAATGGCTTTTCTCGACGGTTCACCCCCGGAAAGACTCTGCCAACCTTTAGTCGATTACATCACCGCTAGAGGCGGCGAAGTGCGCTTAAATGCCCCTTTAAAAGAGATTATCTTAAATGAAGATGGCACAGTTAAAGCCTTCTTAATGCGCGGTTTAGACGGTGGGGAAGATTATCTTTTTGAAGCCGATCTTTATGTGTCTGCAATGCCGGTAGATCCTTTAAAAGTTTTACTACCTAAACCTTGGCAAGAAGATAAATTCTTTCAAAAATTAGAAGGATTAGAAGGGGTTCCCGTCATTAATTTACACCTCTGGTTTGATCGCAAACTAACCGACATCGATCATTTATTATTCTCCCGTTCGCCCTTACTCAGTGTTTATGCTGACATGAGCAACACCTGTAAAGAATACGCTAACCCCGATCGCTCGATGTTAGAATTAGTTCTCGCTCCCGCTCAGGATTGGATTAGCAAATCCGATGAAGAAATTATCGCCGCCACGATGAAAGAACTAGAAAAACTCTTTCCCCAACATTTTACTGGCGATAATCCCAGTCAATTGTTAAAATATCATCTGGTGAAAACTCCCCGATCAGTTTATAAAGCCACCCCTGGCCGACAAGCTTATCGACCTTCTCAAAAAACTCCGATCGAGAATTTTTATCTCGCCGGTGACTATACCATGCAAAAATATTTAGGAAGCATGGAAGGAGCCGTTTTATCGGGGAAATTAGCGGCAGCAGTGATCAGCAAAGATCACCCCGCAGCACCGCTAAACCCGAATAAAACCCAATCTACACCAGTGTCCAGCGCTCGTTAATTCTCTGGCTAGGGACTAATGACGAAAATGGCCTTGAGTGAGACAATGCTATATCATTAGCCACAGTTCGCCGTTAATCTAAGTCAATCATTCCGCCCCAGCAGAATGCTCCAATTGCCAAAACCGACCCACCCCACCAAACCCCTCGTCTCCCTTGCGGAGTCCTACGAACTCTGTCGCCGGATTACAGAGAAGTATTCCAAAACGTTTTATCTCGGTACTCTCCTGATGCCGAAAGCAAAACGTCAAGCGATCTGGGCAATTTATGTCTGGTGTCGTCGTACCGATGAACTGGTCGATGGACCCCAAGCCCGGTTAACTACACCTGAAACCCTTGATTTATGGGAAAAACAGCTAGAAACCGTCTTTTCTGGGGTTGCCATCGAGGATGCCGATGTCGCTCTCGTGGATACTCTAGAAAAGTTCCCCATGGATATCCAACCCTTTCGGGATATGATCGCCGGGCAACAGATGGACCTCTATCGCAGTCGTTATCAAACCTTTGATGAACTAAAACTGTACTGCTATCGGGTGGCGGGGACGGTGGGGTTAATGTCCAGCGCGGTGTTAGGATTGGAAGATGACGATCGCTCTGCCCCTTGGCGGCGCAATCAAAGCGTCTATATTCCGCAAGAAGAAGCGATCGATCTCGGTATTGCCAATCAATTAACCAATATTTTGCGGGATGTGGGGGAAGATGTCCATCGTGGGCGGATTTATCTACCTTTAGAGGATTTAGAGCGTTTTAACTACAGCGAAGACGATTTACTCAAAGGGGTTAATGATCACCGTTGGCAGGCGTTAATGCGCTTCCAAATTGAGCGGGCCCGTTATTACTACGATTCCGCCGAAAGGGGGATTCGCGCCCTTAATCCCGATTCCCGTTGGCCGGTTTGGGCGGCTTTACTGCTTTATCAAGGCATTTTAGACGTAATTGAAGCAAATAATTACGATGTCTTCGCCCGTCGTGCCTTCGTGCCTTTAACCAAGAAAATGCTCTATTTACCCGTGGCTTGGTTGCGATCGCAAGCGTTATAAAAATTCGACGGGTTTTGCTGCTTGCCGACTCCACCCGTCGAGTCTTAACTAGGGTTGGCTGAAAAAGTCTTTCCTGGGGGCAGGGTGTGGGGTGTGGGGTGTAGGGTTTTACCCATTTTCATCTGGTAAACTACCTAATTTTCAGGGAAAAAGTCCCTGAATTCTCCCCCTGATCACTACCATATCTGGTACTTTTTGACCTCCCCAAAGTCTAAAAGTCTTACCCAACAAGGTTTTTAGATTTATTCAGCCAACCCTAACTATTAAGTTTTCCCAATTCAGCTGCTTAACTTGGGTTTGCTTTTTCAGCGCGATTTAGGAGTCACCAACCAGAAAGGTCCGGTTTCCGTGCAGGGAACATCTCGTTCGGTTTCGTAAACCACAAGACCGTCTTGCCGATCCAAAACTAACGCTTCTCCTAGACGGACGTAGGATATAAACGGGACAAGATAGCGGACGACTGGCTCATCGCTACAGGCAGGCAACACCCGATCGTTAAAATACTCCCCTCCCACATCCTCGACGCTTTCATAGTAGCGGATGCTGAGATCATCGATCGCTTTCCCCGGAAAGCGGTCTTGGATAGCTGACCGGAGAAATTCTGGCAGCGGTCGATCGGGCGATAATAATGTTCCAGATTTCATGGCTTTTCCCCCTAAAACTAAAGGAAGCGGGAAACTCTGACAAATGCCGTCCCGATCGGAACTATTGGCTTCCGCTCCCCACCTCGGCAATTTTTTACTAGGGATGGGATCTGGCGCAGGGAGTCCCTTTGTATTCATTGTAACAAATTTCCCCAGAAGGGTTCGGGGCGATACGGTGAGAACAGTTTTTCTTGATTTTTCGTTACAAAGATTGACAAATTTATCCTTTTATTTTGGCGATAATAATAATTACCAGGCGACAAGCCAGAAAAAATAATGGAAACAGGGAAAGACGGACGAGGCTGGGACTAACTAGGGTTTGCGGCAAAAAGTTTTTCGGTGGTGGCAGGGTGTGGGGTGTGGGGTGTGGGGTGTGGGGTTTTACCAGTTTTGAGGTGGCCAATTACCTAATTTTCAGGGAAAAAGTGCCTAAATTTCCCCCCGATCACTCCCA
>NZ_JAPZQM010000461.1:0-2916 GCF_027530565.1 Microcystis sp. LE19-10.1B
GCCACTCTTAATCGTGTCTTGGAACGAAATAGAGGCTTTTAAAGACTGCGTACATGGAGAATTAAAACAAGAATTACCCTCGAAAAGCCTATTTTTCCACTAAGTATTTATGCTCATTGCAAAGGTGAGATGCTCCCGATAATTTCGGGTTTTTGACCATATTCTTAACGGCTAAATTCTCAACCACAATCGTTTGGTTTTCACGAACTAATTGAGTGGTTAGCTTGTGTAAATGGTCTTTTCTACTATCGGTGATTTGAGCGTGAATTCTGGCTACTTTGATTCTTGCTTTTTCCCGATTCTTTGAGTCTTTCTGTTTTCTAGAAAGGCTTTTTTGGGCCTTTCGCAACCTCTGATAATGTTTCTTAAAATGCTTAGGATTAGATACCTTGTCTCCATCGCTGGTAATCACAAGGCTACTAATTCCTAAGTCAATTCCGATGGCTTTATCTGTTACTGGTAGAGGCTTAATCGTTGGGTCATCAAATCTAATTGAAATATGCCAACGTCCTGATGGATGTAATCTGACTGTTACTGTGCTTGGTTCACAGCTTTCTGGTATTTGTCTTGACCATCGAATAGGTGGCTCTTCGTTACTTGTTATGGTTCGATAGGGGGGCATAAATCGACTAAATCCTTATCTGGCAAGAGACTTAATTGATTAGTTCGCTCTAGATAAAAAACAATTGACAAAAATAGCTAAATGCCTGTCTATATAAGTGTACCATCCCTTATAACCCCCCTCCATTGCATAACACAAACCGAAGAGCCGAATAGGTAAAGGTTCTGTGCATTTGGCTAAATAGATTTGTTTGTCTTTAAATTTAAAGGCTGATTTGGTAAATTCGGCACTTCCTCCTTGATGTTTTTTCTTAAAGTTGGGATACTTAGTACGACCAGCAAAGAAATTGGTAAAAGCCGTTTGTAGGTGTCTTAACCCTTGTGGTAAAGGTACACAGCTAACTTCGTTTAAAAACTCTAATTCTTCTTGCTTTTTCCAATCAGTTAGCATTGAAGACGTTTCAGCATATCCTACTCTTTCTTGTCTTTCGTACCAAGCTTGTGTTCGTTCGTGGAGAGCTTTATTGTAAACCAATCTTACACAGCCCAATGTGCGCCGCAATAGCGACTCTTGTGTTGGTGTGGGGTAAAATCGAAACGAATAGGCTTTTTCCATGTCCTTTCACACTAGCATATATTTCGTAAATGTGCTAATATTTAACAGTAAAGCCGTCGTAGAACGACGGGGTTTCAGACCCAAAATTTTCGATGAAAATCCCCTTTACCAAATATCAAGGCCTGGGCAATGATTTTATTTTGATAGATAACCGTCACAGTCCCGAACCCCTGATCACAGCGGAAATGGCCGTGGCTATGTGCGATCGACATTTTGGCATCGGTGCCGATGGCGTGATTTTTGCGCTTCCCGGCCAAGCAGCAACCGACTACACCATGAGAATTTTCAACTCTGATGGTTCGGAACCAGAAATGTGTGGTAACGGTATTCGCTGTCTAGCCCAATTTATCGCCCGTTTAGAGGCTAACAACGCCATTGGCCGCACCTATCGCATTCATACTCTAGCAGGAACGATAATTCCCCGTTTAGAAGCCAATGAACAGGTAACGGTCGATATGGGACCGCCGCAACTCCTAGGCAGTGAAATCCCCACCACTTTGGTCAAGGGGTCAGAAAAAGTCCTCGCGGTTCCCCTAGAGGTGGAGGGCAAAGATTGGTTAGTTACTTGCGTTAGTATGGGTAATCCCCACTGTGTCACTTTTGTCGATGATCTGGCCTCTATTCCCCTAGAAACTATCGGGCCAAAATTTGAACATCATCCGGTTTTTCCCCAACGGACTAATGTGGAGTTCGTGGAGGTAATCGCACCGGATTATATGAAGATGCGTGTCTGGGAAAGAGGAGCGGGAATTACTCTCGCTTGCGGTACTGGTGCTTGTGCTGTGGTAGTGGCGGCCCTGTTAACGGCTAAATGCGATCGCCATTGTACCGTGGAACTGCCCGGTGGTTGTCTTCAGATTCACTGGTCCCAAACCGATAACCGGGTTTACATGACAGGTCCTGCTAAAGCTGTTTTTGAGGGCATTTATGGTATCTAAACCACCCCGTCTGGACGGGGACTGAACTCCCCGAACAACGCGACGGGATTGTTAATTCTTAGAGACTGGTAATCCAAGCAATAATTCCTTTACCGGTTAACAATTCAATGGCTAAAAGAGAGACAAAGCCAATCATGGCTAGTCTGCCATTCAATTTTTCAGCGTTTTTGGTAAAACCGAGACTGCTAGAACTATCAACGTACATTTTCGGTTCGACAGCAAAATTATTCAGTCTTCCTTGTTCTTCGGTGGTGTAGCCGCGGGCAGTCATGGGGAGGCTCCTTTTGGATGATTATGTTAAGAAGTGTAACACATTGTTAAGTTATGTTGCAAATTTTAACAAAAAATTTCTGGAGACTCAGAAAACCTCGATCGGGTATTCAGTCAACGGCAAGGTTCTGGGCTGTCAGGGTAGTGCTGTAGTTCTATCTCCTCTGGGTTTATTGAGGAAATTTTGCCTTTTCCTTGACAAATTACCCAAGTTGTGGTAACAAAGAGGTGTATGCTTGGCCACCATAGTCAAGGGAAAAACAAAAACTATCTTAAGGTCGCCAGAGATAAATTGCCACCAAAAGCGAACCCGATGTTAGGGAGTCAACTGACCTTGAGCGAAGATGTGCCGAATGGGTTAAGTGTGGGGAGAATAGGGAAAAACCACTAGGAGAATTACAGAGAATGATTGATCCTATAATAACGGGAAAATCCTCAGAGTGAGGAACTCGCATGAAACCAGCATCCCTGATTCAACTAACCGATAGTCTGAAAGCCCTTTATATCAAAACTGCCCAAAAGCTGAAAGGC
>NZ_JAPZQM010000137.1:0-3137 GCF_027530565.1 Microcystis sp. LE19-10.1B
GATTAATTGGAACCAAGATATAGCAAGGGTTTAGCAATGTAGTATAAGAATGTTTCAATCCCTAATAGGGTTTAAGATTAATTGGAACAATCCTATTCCGGGCGCGTTGCCCATAAGGTGTTGTTTCAATCCCTAATAGGGTTTAAGATTAATTGGAACCTCCCTCTAGGGTTGATTAGGTCCCGTGTAGTAAGTTTCAATCCCTAATAGGGTTTAAGATTAATTGGAACAATTTGGTCTATAAAGGATATGCTCACAATTGGAGTTTCAATCCCTAATAGGGTTTAAGATTAATTGGAACCCACATTAATATTGCGTGAAGTATTGCCCAATATCGTTTCAATCCCTAATAGGGTTTAAGATTAATTGGAACAGGAGGCTAATCGGAATCGGGCTAGAGAGATTTGTGTTTCAATCCCTAATAGGGTTTAAGATTAATTGGAACATTAGCTTGTTTCGAGGCTTTAAATAAAGTGATTACTAGGTTTCAATCCCTAATAGGGTTTAAGATTAATTGGAACTTGGAGTACACATCGAATCTCTTGAGGATCGCATTGTTTCAATCCCTAATAGGGTTTAAGATTAATTGGAACGAAATATCTAATATTGCTGGAGGAAATGATTTGAAGTTTCAATCCCTAATAGGGTTTAAGATTAATTGGAACGTGCTTGCAAATATTCAAACTAATTTAAATTCAGTTTTGTTTCAATCCCTAATAGGGTTTAAGATTAATTGGAACGGTTATTAGTTATTAGTTATCAGTGTTACTGAATTAGTTTCAATCCCTAATAGGGTTTAAGATTAATTGGAACGTTGTAAGCCACACCCCTTATACAGTGAGGCTTACGTTTCAATCCCTAATAGGGTTTAAGATTAATTGGAACCATTGATTAAATTATGGGGTGGCTTCATTAAAAAGTAAATGGTTTCAATCCCTAATAGGGTTTAAGATTAATTGGAACCGCTAGAGGGATTTGTGACTATCTTCTATTGATGTGTTTCAATCCCTAATAGGGTTTAAGATTAATTGGAACAACATCTTTATAGGCGTTACGACAGTCTTTGCCATACGTTTCAATCCCTAATAGGGTTTAAGATTAATTGGAACGCCCGGCTTGAGTATTGGCTCCTAAAAAATTCGGCGGGTTTCAATCCCTAATAGGGTTTAAGATTAATTGGAACCTTGCTAGGGAATAGTCGCCTAGCTTTCATGTCCCCGTTTCAATCCCTAATAGGGTTTAAGATTAATTGGAACCTGCCGGCTCTTAGACCCAAAACCTGCCCGGCGTAGGTTTCAATCCCTAATAGGGTTTAAGATTAATTGGAACTTGAATCAGGCGTAAGCCTAGTGGCCTATCAGATCACGTTTCAATCCCTAATAGGGTTTAAGATTAATTGGAACTTGCCTTGATTGAGTTTTGGGCGATCCGGCTTGAGTTTCAATCCCTAATAGGGTTTAAGATTAATTGGAACCCGGGCAGGAGAATTCGGGAAAATCCAAGCTTGAGTTTCAATCCCTAATAGGGTTTAAGATTAATTGGAACAATTGGAACTGTAAGCTACACCCCTTGTATAGTGCGGCTTACGTTTCAATCCCTAATAGGGTTTAAGATTAATTGGAACTGTTGGAGTTTATCAAACCACTAGCCAACTGCGAGTTTCAATCCCTAATAGGGTTTAAGATTAATTGGAACGAATAGAATCAAAAGCCAATTGAGAGAAATCCGGGTTTCAATCCCTAATAGGGTTTAAGATTAATTGGAACTTTTTACTGGAAAAGTGGTTAATGTAAGAAAAACGTTTCAATCCCTAATAGGGTTTAAGATTAATTGGAACATTAATCATAATGCAATCTAGTGCTTTTGTCCAGTCAGTTTCAATCCCTAATAGGGTTTAAGATTAATTGGAACCTGGCATAAGTTTGTAGCATTCGGCTACAAATTTTATGTTTCAATCCCTAATAGGGTTTAAGATTAATTGGAACTCCACCAATTCCAATCCCCAGCATGGGCCGGATAGTTTCAATCCCTAATAGGGTTTAAGATTAATTGGAACGAGGTGAATGAAAGATGGATGAAAGCCCTTGCCCCATGTTTCAATCCCTAATAGGGTTTAAGATTAATTGGAACCATTGATTGCACTGATCCGAATGGACCGGATTGCCCCCCCGTTTCAATCCCTAATAGGGTTTAAGATTAATTGGAACTTTTTGCACGAGGATACGGCCATCCACTTTTTCCTGTTTCAATCCCTAATAGGGTTTAAGATTAATTGGAACTATCATTATATTCCCCCCGGTGATTGCTGGGGAAAAGTTTCAATCCCTAATAGGGTTTAAGATTAATTGGAACGAGGGATAACGTTGAACCTTTAAAATGCGCTAAGTTTCAATCCCTAATAGGGTTTAAGATTAATTGGAACCCTTCCTCATCTAGGTCCGTTTCCTCCTCGATCTCGTTTCAATCCCTAATAGGGTTTAAGATTAATTGGAACGGTGGATCAAATGTATTGAAATAACGCGGGGTGAGTTTCAATCCCTAATAGGGTTTAAGATTAATTGGAACTATAATCCTAATGCCATAGAGATTATCTCAATTGGTTTCAATCCCTAATAGGGTTTAAGATTAATTGGAACAATATTTTCACTTATCAATCTATCGATATGAAATTTGTTTCAATCCCTAATAGGGTTTAAGATTAATTGGAACATGGTGAAAAAGAGGGCGGATACCCGCCCGTCAGATTAATAGAAGATATTCACAGTTTCAATCCCTAATAGGGTTTAAGATTAATTGGAACTGGTGGATCAATTCTCGTGATAAATCTTTGGATTTTGCGAGTTTCAATCCCTAATAGGGTTTAAGATTAATTGGAACCAGAGAAAAATTGTTCATGGTATTATAAAGAGGTGAATCAAAGTTTCAATCCCTAATAGGGTTTAAGATTAATTGGAACTAAGGCCTCATCTTCATTTTCAGCTTGGATATAAGTTTCAATGGCTCTTCGGGAATTGTTATGCAAATAATTAACTTAAAATAAAATTCGATGAGAGTACCTAAGCTCAAAAGTAGCTGAAATCCATACAGGGAAGGACTTAAGGCATCAACAGGTTAATACCAAAAGATAGACAATCGAG
>NZ_JAPZQM010000069.1:0-15037 GCF_027530565.1 Microcystis sp. LE19-10.1B
CCCTTATAGAGAAAGGCATTTAGCGATTTTTGTCAATTGTTTTTGCTCTAGAGCGAACTAATCAATTAAGTCTCTTGCCAGATAAGGATTTAGTCGATTTATGCCCCCCTATCGAACCATACCAAGTAACGAAGAACCATATTTTTTTATAGCCGGATAGTCGTTAATATTAATTCCCCTTCTTGTAAAAATCAACCATTTATTTTGATAATTAATCCGCCATTTACGCACATCATCACCCACAGCTAAAGGTTTAATAATCTCTGCACTTTTCGGGTCTTTAGCAATTAATTCTGCTCGTTTTGCACCATCAATCACAAAAGCTTGATTAAATCCAGTTAATACACCTCGATAAATCTGTCCGTTAACATACTCACCTAAAGTAATACCGGCTGCTGCCATTTTCTGTAAACGGTTAGCAGAGGACGCATCAGTTAATAACCAATTTGCTCCTTTAATCGCATCTTTTGGTAAATTCTGTCCAGTCTTTTTAATAATAGCTAAGACATCAGGATAAGGTTCTTCTAAGGATTTAACTTGAGTAAAAATCGGTAAATTACTAATTTTACTACTCTTTTGAGAGATAAAAATCATTGGGAAAGTGGCTGCGGTTGCAAAAACTGGCAACTCCCCAAAATCGGTAATACTTCTCACCTGACAAGTATCAGCGATATGCTGTCTTAACTTCTCCCCATACTTTGCCCGAAACCACTTATTAGAAGAAATAAAAGCTAACATTCCCCCAGTTTTAAGTAATTGTAAAGCTCTCGCATAAAAGAAACAATATAAATCCGATGTTCCCGTATAAACTTCCGGGTAAACTTGCTTTAAAGTTGGTTTTAAATCCTTAATTAATTCCTGTCTCACATAGGGGGGATTTGCTACCTGAATATCAAAACCTCCCTCCGCTAATACCTCGGCAAACTCCACCACCCAATCAAACCCTTTTGAGATAGCTTCCTTATCACTCGCAATCACAGAAGCACTGCCATGGGTTAATAAAGCAATCTGTTTCTTAACCTCATTAATCTCCTGTTCAAGACTTTGTTTATCACTGCCTAAATGCGCTCTTAAATACTTGGCTTTAGCTTCCCTAAACCGATGGATAAACTCCTCGCGCACCATCCCAGAACCTTGGGGATTAGGAGCAGTTAGACTATCTCCTGTTTCAATTTTAAACTTCAAATTGGGTAGCGGTGGCGGATTATCTCCCTCATATTCAACCGCTAAGGAAAGCCATAACCTTAAGCGAGCAATATTAACCGCAAAAGGATCGATATCAACTCCATAGATATTAGTTTCAATAATCTCTAACTTGCGCTGATAAACCGTTTTATAATCAATGCCTTTAGTGGCAAATAAACACTGACGCAAATCTAATAACTCATGCAACATTCCCAATAAATAAGCTCCACTTCCACAGGCAGGATCACAGACTTTGACCTGTTTTAAGGTTTCTAAAACTGCCTCTGGATTCTTTAAATTAATAGCATTATATTCGTCAACAAAAAGCTCAATCGCTTCTTTGTTTTCAGAAGTTAATTTACTGCTTAAATATCCCTTCAAAGCCTCCCGACACATAAAAGAAACTATCGGTTTAGGTGTGTAATAACTGCCTGATTCATGTCTTCCCGTGACTAATTCCTCAAACACTTTTCCCAACATTTCTGGGCCCACTGCTACCTCCACATCAAGGGGTGTACTCTCAGTTACAGTGAAATTAAAATTACTAAAAAGGCCCTGTAAGATAACATCGATCGCCTGATCGGGTACTATTATATTAGGATTGCGGTCATCTTCATCCTGTTCAAATAATCCCCCATTAAGATAGGGAACTGTGCCGATTATTTGCCGAAGAAAACCACCGTTATTGATACCAATAATATCCGTTTGTTGGGGATTATTCAGTCCCGTAAAAAACAGATGAGTCAAGCGATTATGATAAAAGTTTTTGTGCGAGGTGCTGTTATCATTCTGATAATCCTGCCGTAATGTTTCTAGATAGTCTGTTTGTTCGTTAAACTTCAGCCAACCCTTTTTCTGGATAAAAACAATAAACATCAGGCGATTAAATAGCTTCTGAGTAAATAGTCTTCTCTGGTCAGCATTAGGGATAGTTTTAGTAATTAATTGCTCAACTTTTTCAAAGACCGAGCGATACTGTTCAAAAAATTTCTTAGTAACTTTCTCAACATCAAAAGCTTCATCATGACGTTCCTGAATCGCTAAAGGAGACTCGGAACTAATATTATCTAAATCTAGTAAACTTAGGCGTTCTGTGGCGGTTCGTAACTGTTCCCCCGGACCCACTGTAATTCGCCGCAAGACTTGCCTTTTTTCTTGTTTGACATCATATTTAACATTGAGAAAATGCCACCGTTCTTGGTGGAAATCAGAGAAAACAAAGAGAGTGTAGGGATGGTTTTTTAGCAGTTGAGTGACGACAAGACGCTCTAAATTGAGCAGCAGTTGCTTAGAGTTGAGACGAGCATAAATAACCTGAAAATCTTCCCCCCCAGAAGCTAATAGGATTGGATCTTCTGCTAATGCTTCTACTGCTTTATCTGGCCAATTGCGTCGGGACAGGGTTTGATTTTCTCGCTCGTAATTTAACTCAGACCAGAATAATTTTTTGAGCGCATCCAATCCTCTCAGGGATGAAAGAAGGTCATAAACTGACTGCCGAAGTTCAATATCACTCATAAGTTTTCCCACGACTTCTCATTTAGGTTTACTTTCTCTAAGTAGCTGGTTATAAATCCCCCCTTGATCCCTAGGGTTGATTCATGGCAGGGTTGATTCATCGTAGGGTTGATTCATCGTAGGGTTGATTCATCGTAGGGTTGATTCATCGTAGGGTTGATTCATGAATCAACCCTACCCTTAATAAGGGGGTGTCTGATTTTAACATCTGACTACTTAGGACTTTTGCCACTTCAGTTAAATTGTATCGGGATCGATGCCTAATTCTCGCAATTTTTGGGACAATTTTTCCTTAGCTTGTCGTTCCCTTTCTTTTTCTAAAAGAGCCTGTTCTTTTTCTAAAAGAGCCTGTTCTTTTGCCTGTCGTTGCTGTAATTCGGCTTCTTGAGGAGTGGGGACTAATTGACCATCGGCGGTAAAATAACGCAGTTTACGGTCAAATATGCCTAAATATAATCCTAACTGTTCACTCCAGAGATAACCCTGTTCATTGGGAGAAATGGCTTGATATTGTCCCTCAATTAGTCTAAATCCTTGCAATTCTAACGTATTAGGATCGAACCAAAAATAATTAGGAGTGCGAAAGGTATTTTGATAGAGAATTTTCTTGTTATTGCGGTCAATATTAGCCGTATAATCGGAGAGAATCTCGACAATTACATCCGGATATTTACCCTGTTCTCTCCAAACCACCCAACTTTTGCGGGGACGCTTTTCGGTATCTAAAACCACAAAAAAATCGGGACCCCAGAAATCGCGCTTTTTCAGTTGTTCTTCGTTGTAGTAGATGGTTAGATTTCCCGAAGCGTAATAATCACTCCTCTCGCGCCATAATAATTCTAGACAACTAAGGAGAATGATGATCTGTTGCAGGTGTAGATCACTTTCCAATGGTGGTTCATCACTCCATAAATCTGTGGGGGGACAGGCAACTTCTGGGATTATGTCTAGGGCTGTCATGACTTTTTCCCGGTATTTTAGGATTGATTAATTATAGCTTTTTTCTCACAATTGCAGAGATAGGGCGGGGGGATTTTAACCAATAACTTAAGTAGGTAGGCGTTAAAAATTATCAGACACCCCCCTTATCAAGGGTAGGGTTGATTCATGAATCAACCCTACCTTATCAAGGAGGGCAGGGGGGATCGAACCTAAAATCCATTTTTAATTTAATTATAACCAGCTACTTAATCCTACACCTTGACCGATCGCCTTCGGCACTTTATCCTAGCGCCATGGGCAAATATGTTAAAACTTCTATACAATAGCGCCAATAAGCCCGATAACAACGATGACTGAAACCCTAATTCAACCCACAACCCTAGTAGAACTCTTACGTTACCGCGCCACGGCACAACCAGAGGGCCATGCCTACACTTTTCTTATCGATGGTAAAAAAGAAACCCCACCTTTAACCTACAGTGAACTCGATCGCCAAGCAAGAGCAATCGCCGCCTATTTGCAAAAATACCAGGCCCAAGGGGAACGCGCCCTATTACTCTATCCTCAAAGTTTAGAAGTAGTGGCCGCTTTTTGTGGTTGTCTTTACGGGGGAGTGATTGCCATTCCCGTCCCCCCACCGGAATCGGGACGACTTAAGCGCACTCTGCCCCGTTTACGGGCAATTGTCAAGGATGCTAATGCCACCTTTGCCCTAGTTACCGAAAGTATTCTGACTCTTATTGAAGGTGTTAAGGAAGAATTCCCAGAATTCGACCAAATGAAATGGATTACTACCGAAAGTATTGATATTTCCCTCGCGGACCAATGGCAAGATCCCCAGGTGGATAAATCGGCGCTTGCTTATCTGCAATATACCTCCGGTTCGACTAATATCCCCAAAGGAGTGATGTTAAGTCATTTTAACCTGATGCACCATTGCGGTTACTTGCAAAAAGCTTGTGGTTACGAACCGGATAGCGTTACCCTCACTTGGATGCCCTATTTCCACGATTACGGGTTAGTCGAAGGTATCACCGTCCCCCTCTACAACGGTACACCCTGCTATCTCATGTCTCCCTTTGCTTTTATTAAGCGTCCGATGCAGTGGTTAAAAAATATTACTAAGTACAAAGTTACTCATAGTCAGGCCCCCAACTTCGCCTATGATCTTTGTACTCGTAGGATTAAAGCTGCCGATTTAGCGGAATTAGACCTGAGCAGTTGGCAGGCCGCAGGAAATGCCGCCGAACCGATTAATCCGAAGGTCATGGCCAAATTTGTCGATACTTTTGCAGATTACGGCTTTTCTTGGCAAACTTTCGCCCCTGCCTACGGATTAGCTGAATATACCCTCTTGATTTCCAATAAACCCAAGGGAACCACCCCAATTATCACCGCTTTGGATGCAACCGCCTACGAACGCGGTAAAATTGTCCCTGTAGGCTCCGATCGAACCACGGGAGTTAGATACGTCCCCAGTTGTGGTCGTCGCGTCTGTGATACCCGTATAGCTATGGTTAATCCCGATACTTTCACCCTTTGTGCAGCCGATGAAGTGGGCGAAATTTGGGCCAGTGACCCCAGTATGGCCGCTGGATATTGGCAACGGGAAGACGCAACCAAAGAGACTTTTCAAGCTTATCTTGCTGATACAGGAGAAGGACCGTTTTTACGCACAGGAGATTTAGGTTTTCTTCTCGATGGGGAATTGTATATCACGGGACGGATTAAGGATTTAATTATTGTCCGTGGCAGTAATCATTATCCCCAGGATTTAGAATGGTCAGTACAGCATCTTAATGAGGTTTTTCGTCCCGATTATGGTGCGGCTTTTTCCATTGAAGATAATGGGGAAGAACAGTTAGTTATTGTCCAGGAATTAGAACGTCGCAGCGGCGAATTAGATACGGCTAAATTAATCGCCGATATCCGTCAAGAAATCGCCGAAGAACACGAAATTATGACCCATGCGATTGTTCTGGCTAAATCGGGAACAATTCTCAAAACTGCCAGTGGCAAAATTCAACGCCGCGCTATTAAACAGAATTTTCTCAATGGTAATATGAGTGTTATCGATGCTTGGTCAGAAAATCCTGAGTTAGTTAGTAAATTTAATCGCTCTATTTCTCAAACAGAAGCATAGTTTTTTGGGTGGGCATTGCTCACCCGATCGAGTATAACAGAGGCAGGGGGCAGGAGGCAGGGGGCAGGGGTAGGGTTGATTCATAGTAGGGTTGATTCATAGTAGGGTTGATTCATGAATCAACCCTACCCGTTGGGGGCGTGGCGCCGCCCCCAAACCCCGGAGCGCATTAGTTTTTCGGTGGTATGCTTACAGACGGCTGCTGATATATCTGTAATAATTTAAGAGTCACTCCACTTGCATTTGAACAGAACAAGTAAGGGCGAAGCATTCGGATAGGAAATCTACGGTTTCAGCGATAGGTTATCGCTCGAATGCTTCGCCCCTACGGGACCCTTGACTTGTGGGGAAAGGTAGAAATTAATAGGCAAATAATCCCGATATTAATAAAGACATCAGCCAGATTAAAAACAGGAAAATTAATCAATCTAAAATCGAGAAAATCCACCACATAACCAAACAAAAAGCGATCGATGCCATTGCCGAAAGCCCCTGCTAAAATAAAACCGTAGGCTAATTGTTCCCAACGATTTAAATGCGGTCCAAAGTAAGCAAAAGCCATTAATCCCAAACTAACTAATAAGGATAGCCATTTTAGCCAACCAACACCGCCCCGAAAAACACTAAAAGCCGCCCCGGTATTAATCACATAGGTAAAATGAAAAACCCCCGGAATAATCGGGAAAGTATCACCAATTTGCTCAAAACTCTGCACGGTTATATACTTAGTTAATTGGTCTAAAATTAGACCAAGCACCGCCACTATCCAAAACCAGCGATTCTTTTTTAACATTGGCTGTGGCATCAATAAAATAATAATTTACGGAAGAAAAAGGCAATAATTACCACCACACAAATTACTACTAACTGCCCTAAAAATGGCCAGACTGAATAATTCATAAATAGGGTGGGCAAACTATCGGGAAAGGTGATTTGACTGGCTTGGGGCTGAAAAATCGACAATCCCAGCATATATAATAAACCGCACAGATGAATAACTAACAAACCGGCAAAGGCACTTAAAGCCAGGGTTTCTATCTTGGCGCGCCAGCGAAAAGCCAACCAACCACACAGCCATGCCCCCGGCATAAAGCCCAAAATATAGCCAAAACTGGGTTCTTTCAGATAACCTATTCCCCCACCCTGAGCAAACACAGGCAACCAAGTTAAACCGAGAAAAATATAGGCCACCTGGGCAAGAAGCCCGGCATTTTTGCCCCCCAGACAGCCCGTTAACAATACTGCCCCAATTTGGTAAGTTATGCCTAGTTTTTGCGAAGATAGACCCGCAGCCGACCAACTAGCTAGGCTTACTGGAACAAATGTACTAAAGATTGTCAGCAACAAACCAATCAAGGCCCAGATTAACTCATTGGGAACCGATGCGGAAGTGCGCCGGGGCGGAGAGCCTCGTCCTCGACGTGATTTAGGTTGCCTGTTGGGGTTGGTATTCACCGGGGATGGGGGCTTCTCCTCCTATTAAACTAAGATCAGCCAACATCGCCTGATCCTGTTGGGGGGGTTGTCCTAGAGTGGTCAAATAATGCCCAATCAGCATAGCATTAATTCCCGATTTTAGCCCCAGATTTTGCAATTCTCCCATCACCGCCTCTCGTCCCCCGGCATAACGGAGGATTTGTTGAGGTAAGATAAACCGGAAAATAGCGATCGCTTTTAGGGCAGTCAAGGGATCCAGTTTGGGTAAATGACCTAAAGGGGTGCCACTTCTGGGGTTTAATAGGTTAATCGGCACGGATTCCACTGCTAATTCCGCCAGGGAAAAAGCTAAATCAATGCGATCAGTCCAACTTTCCCCCATACCGATAATTCCCCCCGTACAAGCTTGAATTCCCGCCGCTTTCAGGTTTTTTACCGTTTCTACCCGATCCTGCCAACTGTGGGTGGAGACGACGTTAGGATAAAAATTCTCGGAAGCTTCCAGATTGTGATTATAACGGGTAACTCCAGCTTCTTTTAAGGCCTGGGCTTGGGCAAGGGTTAACTCTCCGAGGGCGCAACAGGGTTTAATCTTGGCCGTTTCGATGATTTCTTGAACTGTGGCCAGTATTTCCTCGAATTCCTGCGATTTAGGGCTATTGTACTTTAATCCCCGGCCTTGACTAACTAAACAGAAGCGTTTGGCCCCCGCGTCGGCTGCCGCTTTCGCATGGCTGACGATTTCCTCGCGACTTTTTAAACCGTAGATAGGCGAATCTTGACCGGGATGGTGGGCGGATTGGGAACAAAAACTGCAATTTTCCGAACAACTTCCCGATTTTATGTTGATAATGCTACATAAATCTACCGTATTACCACAACAGGCCTGACGAATGCGATCGGCAGCTTCACATAAGCTGAAAATATTTTCCTGACCTTCGATCGCAGTTAAAGCTAGGGCCTCTTGCTTACTGAGTCGATCGCCGGCGATAATCTGATTAGCCCTAGTCTGTAACCAGTTTTTTAAGGCTTCTCCCTCCATGGGGATAGATTGAGTAGCGGTGTGTGTAGAGACTTGTACCACGTCGTTTATGCTCTGACTAAGTTAGGCTCATCTTATCATTATTCAGTTACCGGGGAAAGATTAATAAAAAACTTTAGAAAAAAATGCCCTTTTGTGCTAGACTACCCGCAAAAGTTATCTTGTCTCCGATTTTATGAAAGTTATTCCCACGGAAATTCCTGATGTTTTAATCATTGAACCGCAAGTTTACGGAGACGATCGAGGTTTTTTCTTGGAGAGTTTTAATCAGAAAGATTTTCGAGAAAAAACTGGAGTCAATACCACTTTTGTCCAGGATAATCACTCTATGTCCTTAAAAAATGTCCTGCGAGGATTGCACTATCAAATCCCCAATCCCCAGGGTAAATTGGTGCGAGTGGTGAACGGTAGTGTTTTTGATGTGGCCGTGGATGCGCGTCAAAGTTCCCCCACTTTTGGGCAATGGGTAAGCTGTGTTTTAAGTGCGGAAAATAAACGTATTTTCTGGGTTCCCGAAGGTTTTGCCCATGGCTTTCTAGTTCTCTCTGAACGAGCCGAATTTCTCTACAAAACCACTAATTATTATTATCCCCAATACGAAAAAACCATTTTATGGAATGATGCCGATTTAGGGATTGATTGGCCCCTAGAGATTCCCCCGATTCTCTCCCCTAAAGACCAAGCTGGACAACCCTTTAAATCCGTGGAAGTTTTCCCCTAAAGACAATGAAAAAAGTTTTACTAATTGGTGCTAAAGGTCAAGTGGGACAAGAGTTACAAGTAACTTTACCATTCTTGGGCGAAGTTATTAGTATCGGTCGAGAAGAACTAGATTTAACTAACTCGGAAAAAATCGGCCAGTTAATTAGGGAAATTCACCCCGATTATCTGGTTAATGCCGCCGCTTATACGGCAGTGGATAAAGCCGAAACCGAGCCAGAATTAGCCTATGCTATCAATGCTACAGCCCCGAAAATCATGGCGGAATCTGCCGAGAAAATTCAAGCTAAATTTCTCCATATTTCCACCGATTATGTGTTTGATGGTCGAAAAAATACCCCCTATCTAGAAACCGATCTAACTAATCCTTTAGGGGTTTATGGACAATCAAAGTTAAGGGGAGAAGAGGAGATTAAAACTGTTAATTCTCAGGCAATTATCCTGCGTACTGCTTGGGTTTACGGCAGTTATGGCAAAAGTAATTTTGTCAAAACCATGCTGAGATTAGGCAAGGAAAGAGAGGAGTTAAAAGTAGTTGTCGATCAGGTGGGAAGTCCCACTTGGTCCAAAGATATCGCCACGGCCATTACTCAGCTTTTAATTAATGTCGATAATCCCGCAGGAATCTATAATTTTACTAATAGCGGTGTCGCCAGTTGGTTTGATTTAACTAAAGCGATTTTTGAGGAGGCAAAAATAAGCGGTATTCCCTTAAAAATTCAGAGAGTAATTCCCATTACTACTGCTGAATATCCTACCCCAGCAGTGCGTCCAGCCTACTCGGTTCTTTCCGGTCAAAAAATCTCGCAACAATTGGGTTATATTCCTCCCTATTGGCGGGATTCTCTCAAAGCTATGCTCAACCAACTATTTAATCTTTAAAACTATGAAAGCACTAATTTTATCTGGTGGTAAAGGTACGAGGTTACGTCCCCTAACCTATACGGGTGCAAAACAGTTAGTTCCCGTTGCCAATAAACCGATTTTATGGTATGGAATCGAGTCAATTGTCGCCGCAGGAATTACCGATATTGGCATTATTATCAGTCCCGAAACCGGGGAAGAAATTCGTCAGACCACGGGCAGTGGTGAACAGTTTGGGGCTAAGATAACTTATATTCGCCAAGAACAACCAGCTGGATTAGCTCACGCGGTCAAAACTGCCCAATCTTTCCTAGGAGATTCCCCCTTTATTATGTACTTGGGTGATAACCTAATTGAGGATGATTTATCGCCCTTTTTAGACTCTTTCCAAAAACAGTCCCTTGATGCTTTAATTCTCCTGCGAAAAGTGTCTAATCCCAGTGCTTTTGGGGTGGCAAAAGTAGATGAAACCGGCAAAGTTTTATACTTAGTCGAAAAACCCAAAGAACCTCCCTCAAATTTAGCTTTGGTGGGGATTTATTTTTTTGCCCCCACCATTCATCAAGCGATCGCATCTATTCAACCTTCGGCAAGGGGTGAGTTAGAAATTACCGACGCTATCCAAGAATTAATCAATCAAAATAAAGCAGTAGAAGCCAATAAACTACTGGGTTGGTGGTTAGATACGGGTAAAAAAGATGACTTATTAGAAGCAAATCGGATTATCCTTGATACCAGTCTAGAAATCGCTTTGCGGGGAGAAATTGATGCTAATAGTCAGGCGATCGGAAGGGTACAAATTGGTCAGGGTAGTAAAATTATTAATAGTACCATTCGCGGCCCTGTCATTATTGGAGAAAATTGTCACATCGAGAATTGTTTTATCGGTCCCTATAGCAGTGTGGCTAATGGAGTAAAATTAATCGATGCCGACATAGAACACAGTGTAATTCTCAAAGATGCCACGATTATTGGCATTCA
Source organism: Microcystis sp. LE19-10.1B (assembly GCF_027530565.1). Classification (NCBI taxonomy): domain Bacteria; kingdom Bacillati; phylum Cyanobacteriota; class Cyanophyceae; order Chroococcales; family Microcystaceae; genus Microcystis; species Microcystis sp. LE19-10.1B. Next base: position 10,833 of record NZ_JAPZQM010000069.1, read on the forward strand.
TCAGCGCATAGTTGATAGTGTGATCGGACGACGGGCAAAATTAGAAATTGCCCCCCAACGTCCCAAGGCTTTACGCTTTATGATCGGGGATGATTCCCATGTAGAATTAGTGTAGTTAATGGGGATTAACTACCCCTTTAATTAGGGTTTGCGGCAAAAAGTTTTTCCTGGGTGTAGGGTGTAGGATTTTACCGATTTTCAGAGGTTCAATTACCTAATTTTCAGGGAAAAAGTGCCTGAATTTTCCCCCCAATCACTCCAATCGCTGGCACTTTTTGATGGGAAAAAAGTCTAAAAGCCTTATCCAACAAGGTTTTTAGATTTATTCAGCCAACCCTAACTATGTTATAATTAAGAGTCTGACCTATTTTACCGTTCTAGAACTATGACGCAACAGTATCGCATTACCCTACTACCCGGCGATGGCATCGGGCCGGAAATCCTCGCTGTCACCGTAGAGATACTGAAAGTCATCGCTAAAAAATTTGACCTCCAGTTTGACTTCCAAACCGCTTTAATTGGAGGGGCAGCCATTGATGAAACCGGCAGTCCCCTCCCCGAAGCAACCCTGAGCGCCTGTAAAAATAGTGATGCTGTTCTCTTGGCCGCTATTGGGGGTTATAAATGGGATAATTTGCCCCGGCAGCAAAGACCAGAAACGGGATTATTAGGCTTAAGATCTGGTTTAGGTCTTTTTGCTAATTTACGTCCTGCCACCATTTTTCCGCAATTAATCGACGCTTCTAGTCTCAAACGGGAGATTATCGAGGGAGTGGATATCATGGTCGTCCGGGAATTGACCGGGGGTGTTTACTTCGGTCAACCGAAGGGGATTTTTGAGACGGAAACGGGAGAAAAATGCGGTGTAAATACCATGGTTTACTTGGAATCGGAGGTGGACCGCATCGCTAAGGTAGCCTTTGAAATTGCCCAAAAACGCGGCAATAAACTCTGTTCCGTCGATAAAGCTAATGTTCTTGATGTTTCCCAACTCTGGCGCGACCGGATGACGAAAATGGCCGCTAATTATCCCGATGTGGAACTTTCCCATCTCTACGTCGATAACGCAGCCATGCAGTTAGTCCGGGCCCCCAAACAATTTGATACTATCGTCACGGGCAATTTATTCGGTGATATTCTCTCCGATGAAGCGGCCATGTTAACCGGTAGTATCGGAATGTTACCCTCCGCTAGTTTAGGGACTGCTGGGGTGGGAGTTTTTGAACCCGTCCACGGTTCGGCCCCAGATATCGCCGGCCAAGATAAAGCCAATCCGATCGCCCAGATTCTCAGTGCTGCTATGATGTTAAGATATGGGCTAAATCAGCCTTTAGCGGCAGCAGCACTGGAAAAAGCCGTAGAAAAAGTCTTAGAGTTCGGTTATCGTACCGGAGATATTTTCTCGGAAGGTATGACCTTAGTGGGATGCCAAGCTATGGGCCAGGCCATCCTAAAAGTTTTAGAATCCTAACAAAAGTGGCATAATCGGAAATCGTCATATACCATTGATTTAATAAATATGTCAATTTAATCGTGGGGAGACGAGTGCTATGGTAGCCCTATCCGAGAAAACAGAACAACAACGTGTCGATATGGAAATTCCAATTTTGTTAGATCCTACTGTCTTACGGGCGGCCAGACGCATTTATCGCATCTACTGTACCCTCAATAGCAGAGTTAGTAAACGTCCTTTCGGTGTCGCTATTAACCGCGACAATCATCGGGGCCAATTAATTTTTAACAATAAACCGATTCTTCTCCCCGGTGAATGTTTCGTCCCGATTAAGCAAATCGAATCAGAAGCCTATTAATTTTTGTGAAGATTTGCCCTAAATATCTTGCCAAACGTCAGCTAATACCCACTGGCGTAATTTTTTTGTCTAATATAGGGTTTGCTGAATAAATCTAAAAACATTGTTCGATAAGACTTTTAGACCTTTTTGAAATCCAAAAGTACCGGCCATTGGAGTAATGGGGGGGAAAATTCCTGGACTTTTTCCCTGAAAATCGGTAAAACCCTACACCCCACACCCTACACCCCACACCCCACACCCAAGACAAACTTTTTGCCGCAAACCCTAATATAAAAAGATGTTCGGGAATAATCTTAACTCTACCCTAATCCAAGACCTCGATCGCCTAGAAAATCGTCTTCGGGAAATTCCCCTCGAACCGGGGGTTTACTTCCTGCGCGACCAAAATGGCGAAATTCTCTACATCGGTAAATCCAAAAAACTCCGGTCTAGAGTCCGTTCCTATTTTCGTCCCAGTCAACCCCTCAGTCCCCGCATTGCTTTGATGGTGCGACAGGTGACGGAAATTGAATTTATCGTCACCGACACGGAAGCAGAATCTTTGGCCCTGGAAGCTAATCTAATTAAACAACATCAGCCCCATTTTAATACTCTCCTCAAGGACGATAAAAAATATCCATACATTTGTATTACTTGGTCGGAAACCTACCCGCGCATTTTTATTACCCGCAAACGTAGCATAAATAACCAAAAAGACCGTTATTATGGTCCCTACGTCGATACAAGGCTGCTGCGCCACACTTTACACCTAATTAAACGCACTTTTCCCCTGCGTCAACGTCCCCAACCTCTTTTTAAAGACCGTCCCTGTTTAAATTATGATATCGGTCGTTGTCCAGGGGTTTGTCAAAAATTAATCAGTCCCCAAGATTATCGGGAAACCTTGCAGAAAGTGGCGATGATTTTTCAGGGAAGGACGGGAGAATTATTAGACAAATTAGCGACAAAGATGCTCGCAGCGTCGGAAAACCTAGATTTTGAACAAGCGGCCACGATTAGGGATCAAATTCGCGGATTACAGGCTCTTAATACCGATCAAAAAGTCTCTTTACCCGATGATACCGTATCCCGGGACGCGATCGCTTTAGCTAAAGACGAGCAGCATTGTTGCATACAATTATTCCAAGTGCGTTCTGGTCGTTTGGTGGCACGTTTGGGATTTTTTGCCGATAGTCAGTCAGCAAACGAGGGAGAAATCCTGCAAAAAGTCCTGGAAGAACATTATTTATCGGTGGAAGGGGTGGAAATTCCCAGCGAAATCCTGCTACCCTGCGAATTACCGGAAGGTGAGGTGTTAGCGGGGTGGTTAAGGGAAAAAAAAGGTCGCAAAGTCGAGTTAACTGTCCCCCAACGGCAAAGTAAAGCGGATTTATTAGCTATGGTCGAGAAAAACGCTCTTTATGAGTTAGAAAAGACGAAAAGAAGCGCCGACCGAGATTTACAGTCTTTGCAGGATTTAGCGGTAATTCTCGATTTACCGGCACTACCCCACCGCATCGAGGGTTATGATATTTCTCATATTCAGGGTTCTAATGCAGTCGCGTCGGGAGTGGTGTTTATCGATGGGGTGGCCGCTAATCAACATTATCGTCACTATAAAATCAAAAATCCCGAAGTTAAAATCGGCCATTCCGATGATTTTGCCAGTTTAGCAGAAGTAATTCGCCGGCGTTTCCGTCGTTATGCCGAAAATACCGATAATATTGCCGAAAGTGATGATTTTCCCGATTTGGTCATGATTGATGGGGGAAAAGGACAATTATCAGCAGTGGTGACAGTTTTAGGGGAGATGAATTTATTAGAACAGGTAAAAGTTGTTAGTTTAGCTAAACAGAGAGAGGAGATTTTTTTACCGGGGGAATCCTCTCCTTTAGAGACAGATAAGGAACAACCCGGAGTGCAATTATTGCGTCGAGTCAGGGATGAAGCGCATCGCTTTGCTGTTAGCTTTCACCGACAACAAAGGATGCAAAAAAGTCGCCGTTCCCGTCTTGATGAGATACCCGGGTTAGGTTTTAAGCGACAAAAAGATTTATTAGCTCATTTTCATTCTCTGGATTATATTCGCGAAGCTTCCCTAGAACAATTGCAACAGGTGACAGGAATTGGCGAACAATTAGCTAAGGAAATTTATAATTATTTTCATCCTAAGTAGGCTATCCATTAGTCGGATCTTTCTTAACAAAAAGAGAAGAAACTTAAGGTTCTTCGTTACTTGGTATGGTTCGATCAGGGGGCATAAATAGGCTAAATCCTTATCTGGCAAGAGACTTAATTGATTAGCTCGTTCTAGATTGAAAACAATTGGCAAAAATCGAAGCAATGTCTTTCTATATAAGGGTTTCATCCCTTATAACTCCCGTCCATTGCATAACACAAACCGAAGAACCA
>NZ_JAPZQM010000415.1:0-2085 GCF_027530565.1 Microcystis sp. LE19-10.1B
TACCGATTTTGAGGGGGTCAATTACCTAATTTTCAGGGAAAAAGTCCCTGAATTTCCCCCTGATCACTCCCATATCTGGTACTTTTTGAGGGGAAAAAAGTCCAAAAGTCTTATCCAACAAGGTTTTTAGATTTATTCAGCAATCCCTAAGTAGGTAGGCGTTAAAAATTATCAGACACCACCCTTATTAAGGTAGGGTTGATTCATGAATCAACCCTACTATGAATCAACCCTACTATGAATCAACCCTAGGACTAAGGGGGGATCGAACCTAAAATCTATTTTTGATTTAATTATAACCAGCTACTTAATACTCTTCCTTGCTTTTCAGAAATCCTCTAGAATAAGATTCTATGGACTTCAGACTTCTAAATAACCACAATGACCGATGATGCCATCCCTAGTCTAAACTTAGCGATCTCTAGTTTAGCGACAAGTAATCATTTCGCCCGTTGGGTGACGAAAGCACCCCTACCGGGGGGATATGTGCATCATGACTGTGAATGGACCGAGAGTCTAACCACGGAATGGATGGCATGGCAGGAAATGTTCTGTCTGCAAAAAATGCCGACCTTACCGATGTTAGAGCAATTAGAAGCAAATTCTCGACCTAAACTGACTCTTTCGGGAGAAGGCGGCAGTTATGGCGGTCAATTGATGCAGAAACTAGGTATTAGTCTCTGGCAATGGTTATTTCAAGCATCAATTGGTCAAAGTTTCGCCCAAAGTCAGGGAATCGCCCTCGGCAAAAATCAGCCCCTGCGAATTCGCTTGGAATGTCGCAACCCCTATTTAATTCTGCTGCCCTGGGAAATTATGCAGCAAGCAGGTAAACAGGCTATATCTCTGCATCCGAATATACTCTTTAGCCGCACCACCAGCGATGTGGAACCATTGCCACCGATAAAACCGACTAATAGTCTCAATATTCTCTTAGTTATCGGCGAAAAACAGATTAAAACCGCCGCTAGTTCCCGCAATCTCACCGCCATTAATACGGGTGGAGAAACTAATTCCGACCAGGCACTGGAATCCGAGGCCGCCAATCTCATCCGGGCCATCTCCCCTGGGGGCAGTAGTTCCCTCCCTGAGAATTTGGGAGTGAAAGTCAAAGTCGATACCTTAATTCGACCCGAGGCCGAAGAACTGACCAGGGCCTTGGATACGGGTAAATATCAAGCTTTTTTCTACGCCGGTCACGGAATGGCCGCCCCCAATGGCGGTTCCCTATTTCTGCGGCCGGGGGAACAGCTAAACGGGACGGAGTTAGCCCAAGCTTTGGTGAGAAATCAGGTTATTTTAACGGTTTTTAATGCCTGTTGGGGTGCTTATTCCGCTAAATCGGGTCAGGAGATGATCCCCCGCAGCAGTCTGGCGGAAGTCTTGATTCACCACGGCGTTCCCGCAGTTTTGGCCATGCGAGATGCGATCGCAGATCGCGAGGCCTTGAGTTTTATCGAAGTTTTTACCCGCACCCTCTTCGGGTTCAAAGACAAAGAAGCGCAGATGTCCACGTTGTTTCCCGGTCCGAGAGTCCCTATTGATCAGGCCGTTCGTATCGCCAGGCAGCAATTATTAACCCTCTACAAGTACAATCAACCCGCTTGGACTTTGCCGATTCTCTATATGCACCCAGAATTCGACGGGCAATTGCTGCAAACCCTTGATGAGACTCAATCACCGACGGTTATGCCCAATGTCTCCAGAACCATGCCCGCCGCTTTCTTATACTATCTCGATCGTCCCGAAAGAAAATGGTCAATCCGTGGTGGTGGCATGAATATAGGACGGGACATGGAAAATGATCTACAGATTGCTGAAAAATGGGTTAGTAAAAACCATTGTCGGATAATTTGCCGTAAAAATGCCGATTATCCAGACTATCAATACTTTCTCGCAGATTTCTCCCGTTTTGGTACTTTTATCTATCAAGATGGCCACTGGAAACAGGTTCATAACCAAGAAGTTCCCCTAGAGTCCGGTTTACAGATTCGCTTCGGCAGTCACCAAGGCCAAATCCTCGCATTTGTGGTCGAATAATTAGGGTTTGTCGAAAAAGTTTGTCGTCGGGTGTGGGGTGTGGGG
>NZ_JAPZQM010000696.1:0-1176 GCF_027530565.1 Microcystis sp. LE19-10.1B
CAAAGCAATCTGGCCGCATCTACCGCCATCCTAGCTGGGTTAGTATTAAACAAAGACATCATTCAACGATTATTGAGGAAAGACATCATGAAAGAATCTGTTATCTATCAAGAAATCTGGTCGGAAGGTTTACAAGAGGGACGACAAGAGGGACGACAAGAGGGACGACAAGAGGGAGAAGCTAACCTCGTTTTACGTCTATTAAATCGCCGTATAGGTAGCATCTCTCCTGAATTATCGCCCAAGATCCGAAATCTTGACCTAGAACAGTTAGAAAACTTAGGCGAAGCTTTGTTAGATTTTCAGTCATTACAAGATTTAGAACAATGGCTCGAAAATTGCCAAATAAATTAAGTACAAGAGAACTAAGTCTCCAGTCTATTCCCTCGGCACAGGGTAGCTGCAAGCATTTGGCTATCCTTTTCTTGAGCTTGTGATACACTAACCAGAAATCTATCAATTTTCCCCCTGTGAGGAGAATAGTCCTGTAATACTAGCAGAACTTGTCAAAAACTTCGTTGGGGAAGGTGTCACTTATAAATTTTTCTCTCTTAACCCTCTCTGGTGCCACCGGGGGCGATCGGGCGGCTGTCAAGTTGGGGGTCGGGGTTGGGCTATCTGGGAGGAATTGCCTGTTATCTGTTGTTTTGGTTGGTACAATCAAGCCATCGCTTCGATCAATTGCTAGAGTATCGACTGGCTTTTGTGATCGTCGGATTATGGCTGCTCTTTCTTTCTCTCCCGGCTCTAGCTTGGTTGCCTCATCAGTCGCAACCGCCCACCATTCCCCTTTCTCGGTTAATTCGCCAATCCTACCATCAGGTCTGGCATACGCTGGGCTATTTTAGGCAAAACCAAGAGATTTTTAAGTTCTTAGTCGTATTTTATTTGATTTCCGATGGAATTGTAACCCTGAATAATTTTTTGGGCATCTATCTCAATCAGGAGTTTGGGTTAAGCGTTGCTCAAATCTTGCATTTAGGACTTTTATTTAGGGTCTGCTGAAAAAGTTTTTCCTGGGGGTAGGAGTCAGGAGTCAGGAGTCGGTCGTTTCAGGCTTTGTTGCCCTTGTTTTTTGTACCAAGCGATGTACCACAAGAAGGATAATGCAAGGTTTTTGAAAGTCCCAATCCTATTTTCGCAGCACTAACATCGGACTTTAACAGGTCAAAAGCC
>NZ_JAPZQM010000081.1:0-1007 GCF_027530565.1 Microcystis sp. LE19-10.1B
TTTTGAGAGAATCGTGCTTCAAAACCTTGCGTCTTCATCGGCCCGCGTCCTGTAGGGGCGAAGCATTCGGATAAAAAATCTACGGTTTCACCGATAGGTTATTGCCCGAATGCTTCGCCCGTACTTTTTCAGCAAACCCTATGTATTTGTAGAACCGATTTAGGTACGTTTTGTCCAGTATAGACCCACGAATCCGAGGAGAAGTAATCCAGTCGTCAGCGAAGGTTCTGGGACTGAAGCCACATTAGACCACTTAGCGGTAAAGCTGAAGTTATTAACATTAATGGGCTGTGGAAAAGTTAGTGTGAAGTCAAACTTGGAAAGCCCAGCGGTCAAGCCAGTACCCTGGGGATCGTTGAAAGTGATTACACCCCCCGGAAGCATCCTGTATTGCCATGTATATCGAATGAATTCTTCTTGTGTAATAAAGTTTTTGCAGACAATTACTACGGGATTGGTGTTGATATAAGTTGCATACTGGCCTGGTGGACAGGCATTGGGGACACTAACGGGATCTGGATTGAAAACAGCAGGATTGGTCAAACTAAAGGAAAAGCTTTTCGCGTTGCCAATGTCAACACCAGAAGGATTGAATGTACCTGAACCAGACGAAAGTGTGAAGGTTGTGCCATCAAACGCAAAAGAATGGCCGAGGGGATCCACACCGCTGGCACCCCCAGAAAACTCGATATCCCTAGCCTGTACGGACTGACCGAGTAAAACAGATGCCATAGCACATAACAATAGACGGTAATCAAGCATTTTCAGTCAACTCCCTTGAAACTTTACTCTAGATCAATTATGCAATCCATTTTAAGTGAAAATTATAAAATTGCTACCGACCGCAACACATTTTCGTAATTAGTCAGGTTCTTCGTTACTTGGTATGGTTCGATAGGGGGGCATAAATCGACTAAATCCTTATCTGGCAAGAGACTTAATTGATTAGTTCGCTCTAGAGCAAAAACAATTGACAAAAATCGCTAAATGCTTTTCTATATAAGGGT
>NZ_JAPZQM010000674.1:0-7113 GCF_027530565.1 Microcystis sp. LE19-10.1B
TGACTTCGTTTCTCAGGAATTGAGAGCGGCGGAAGACCCGGAATTTGAAACCTTCTACACTAAAAATATTCTGCTTAACGAAGGTCTGAGAGCTTGGATGGCTCCCCAAGACCAACCCCACGAAAACTTTATCTTCCCTGAGGAGGTTCTCCCGCGTGGTAACGCTCTCTAATATCCCCACCGCTACTGGTCGTGACCAAAGTTCCACCGGCTTCGCTTGGTGGTCCGGTAACGCTCGTCTTATCAACCTCTCCGGTAAACTGCTCGGCGCTCACGTCGCTCACGCCGGTTTAATCGTTTTCTGGGCCGGGGCAATGACCCTGTTTGAAACCGCCCACTTTATCCCTGAAAAACCGATGTACGAGCAGGGTTTAATCCTGCTTCCCCACCTAGCTACCCTCGGTTTTGGGGTCGGTCCTGGTGGTGAAGTAGTCGATACCTTCCCCTACTTCGTTGCCGGTGTTCTGCACTTAATTTCTTCGGCTGTACTCGGTTTTGGTGGTATCTACCACGCTATCCGCGGACCGGAAACCCTAGAGGAATACTCTAATTTCTTCGGTTACGACTGGAAAGACAAAAACCAAATGACCAACATCATCGGTTATCACCTGATTCTCTTGGGTTGTGGCGCGCTGTTGTTGGTATTTAAAGCCATGTTCTTTGGCGGTGTCTATGATACCTGGGCTCCCGGTGGCGGTGATGTCCGCGTCATCACTAATCCTACCCTCAACCCCGCAGTTATCTTTGGTTATCTGACCAAAGCTCCTTTCGGTGGCGAAGGCTGGATTATCAGCGTCAACAACATGGAAGATATCATCGGCGGTCACATCTGGATTGGCCTAATCTGTATCGGTGGCGGTATCTGGCACATTCTCACCAAACCTTTTGCTTGGGCGCGCCGCGCTTTCATCTGGTCTGGAGAAGCCTATCTGTCCTACAGCTTGGGCGCTCTTTCCATGATGGGCTTTATCGCCGCCGTTTACGTTTGGTTTAACAACACCGCCTATCCCAGTGAATTCTACGGTCCGACCGGTATGGAAGCTTCCCAAGCTCAAGCTTTCACCTTCTTGGTGCGTGACCAACGCTTAGGTGCTAACGTCGCTTCTGCCCAAGGCCCCACCGGTCTAGGTAAATACCTGATGCGCTCTCCCACAGGCGAAATCATCTTCGGTGGTGAAACCATGCGTTTCTGGGATTTCCGCGGTCCCTGGTTAGAACCCCTCCGCGGTCCTAACGGTTTAGACCTCGACAAAATCAGAAATGACGTACAACCCTGGCAAGTCCGTCGCGCGGCTGAATACATGACCCACGCTCCTTTAGGTTCCTTGAACTCTGTAGGTGGCGTTATCACTGACGTTAACTCGTTTAACTATGTGTCTCCTCGCGCTTGGTTGGCCACCTCTCACTTCACCCTCGCCTTCTTCTTCCTCATTGGACACCTCTGGCACGCTGGACGCGCTCGCGCCGCCGCCGCCGGTTTCGAGAAAGGAATTGACCGCGAGACTGAACCCGCATTGGCAATGCCTGACCTCGACTAATTTCGGTTAGTTCGATGGCAGCGGCTCCCGTCTAGTTGGCGGGAGCCTTTTTGTTGTTAATATCAGACGCAGCTAAAACACTCTCTAAAGCCGATAATAATCGTTGATTTTCTGCTGGTAAACGGACAGCGACCCGAAAATAATTGCTGCCCAATTCGGGGAAACTGAGACAATCGCGGATGAAAATTCGATGATATTTTAATAAAGCTTCCTGTAGGGGTAAACAGGAAGATTGAGATTGTACTAAGAGGAAGTTAGCGGCACTGGTTTGGGGCTGTAATTGCGGAAAATTAGCTAATCCCTGCCATAAATCCTCGCGGGCCGCCGTTAACCAATCCCAAGTTTGTTGTTGAAAATCTCTATCTTCAATTGCCGCAATAGCGGCAACCACGGCCAAATTATTCACCGACCAAGGATCGCGCCATCTTTGCCATTTTAACAGGCGCTCGGGATGGGCGAGGACGTATCCTAGACGTAAACCGGGGAGACTGTAAAATTTAGTTAGGGAACGCAAAATCACGAGATTGGGATATTCCGGCAACAGAGATATTAAACTCTCCTGTTGTTGCGGGGGTAAAAAATCCATAAAAGCTTCATCCACTACCACCAAACCAAATTGCGATAGATAGGGACGAATGGCCGCCACCGTCCAGAGTTTCCCCGTGGGATTGTGGGGATTATTGAGTAATAAGCCTTGTTTTTCGGGATTAACCGGCTTTAAAGTGGTTAAATCTAGGGAATGTTTGCAGATGTTTCCACCAAAACTTTTTAAAGCCCGTTCGTAATCGTTAAAAGCGGGTGTTAGTACATAAACACTATCAAATGATGCTAATTCCCGACCGGCCCAGGTTAATAACTCGGCCGCACCATTGCCGGGGAGAATCCAATCCGGCCCGATATCATGCCATTGGGCGAGGGCAGAACGCAACTGCCAATACCCGGGGTCAGGATAACGAGTCAGACTGGTTAAATGGCTTTTAATAGCGGTTAGGGCGCTTTCTGGCGGACCGAGGGGGTTGATACTGGCAGAAAAATCGAGAATAGAGGAAACCGGACAGCCGGCAATGGCGGCCGCCCAGTCAAGATTACCACCATGTTTAGGTCTAGGCAAAAGACTTACAGCGAACGCTTTGCGCTCGCTACGCGAGAACGAAACTCAACAGTAATTATTCCTTATCCGGGGCTACTCTGTCTTTAAACAGTTTACCGGCCGAGAAAGCCGGGACGCGAGTGGCCGGAATCTCCATCTTATCGCCGGTTTTCGGGTTGCGTCCTTCCCTGGCCTGACGTTCCCGGGCCTCGAAGGAACCGAATCCTACTAGGGTTACTTTGTCCCCCTCAGAAACCGCTTCGATAATGGTTTCGATGGCGGCAGTGAGAACAGCATCTGCTTGTTTTTTGGTGACAGAGGCTTTGAGAGCGATTTGATCGATTAATTCACCTTTATTCATGCGCTAACTCCTTTTTTTGCGGTTTTTCTGAGTTTAGGGTGGTTGTCAGTAGTTTATTATGGTTCCCCTGTTGAGGACTCGCCAGGATCGAGATCACTAAATAATGCCTCAAATCCTCATTGGCTATATATTCCACTGCATTATTCTAAGCGGGAATTGTCTCGATCGGAATCGCTGAAACCTTTAATTTATCTAGATTTCCCCCCAATTCCCCGCCAGGGGAGAGAAAAAAGGGAACAAGCGAGAGATTTACAGCGATATAAGCTAATAAAAAGAGATTAGATGGCGAAATTGCCGATAAATATTCTCTAAAAGCGATAGGCATCCTAACTTCCCAAAAATCGTTCATCGGTTCTCTCCAAGATTTTTGACTAATTTTGCCCCCAAAAACGTTAAAAAAGTTTACCAAAGCAATTTCTGCCCAAAAATTAAGTTCGGGACCAGGAGATATTGGCTAAAATTGGAACTTATGATCGTTAAAAATATTCAAAAAAGCAGGATTTAACTGGAAAGTTTGCTATCATTATCTATTCAGCGACAAACTCGCATGGTGATTTACTGCTATCCCCTAGCCGATCTAGGTCAAAGCTTAAGACATTCTTTTATCGTGACTTTTTTGGCAGTAATCGCCATTCTTGGCGGTCTGATTCCCGAATTTTCTTGGACGACGGAGGTGGTTAGTTTTCAGTCCTCCGCTTATACTCAAGATTTTACGGCTGACCAAATCAAACGTTATGCCAAAGCAGTTTTGCGGATCGAAACCGAAAGAAAACAAGCTTATGAGGAAATTTCGCAAATTTTAGGCAAAAGTCCCCCGGCAATTACCTGTAACCAACGGGAAAGCTTTAATAATCTTCCAGCTAATGCCCAAAGAATTGCCGTAGATTATTGTAATAACTCAAAAAAGATTGTCCAAGATAGTGGCCTCACTGCGGCTGAATTTAACGCCATTACTAACTGGATTCGTACCGATGATAACTTGAGACGACGGGTGCAAAATGAGATGATTCGTCTGCAGCGGGAAAATAAATAGAAAAAGTTCCTCAGTTTTTCGGGTCAAGCTGGAGTCAGGGCTACAATTAAGAATGTTTTTTCCTATTGACCACTACCATGTTAACTTTTACCGAGCGCTTACCCCCCCGTCATACCGCTAGTTCACCTCCCCCAGAAACGGTACTTTTTAGCCTTCTACTCACGGCCGAAGAACGCACCCGCAGCCGTTATCGTCTCGATAGTCCCGAAGGTTTTTCCCTCTGTTTTCGTTTACCCCGCGGCACAATTCTACAGGACCGCGATTTCCTGCGGGGGGAAAACGGCGAAATTATTCAAATTATTGCTAAACCAGAACCAGTTATCACTATTACCGCCCCTTCAACCGATTTACTCCTCAAAGCTGCCTATCACCTCGGTAATCGTCATGTAGCCCTAGAAATTAATCCCGATTACCTGCGTCTGGCCCCCGATTCTGTCCTACAAGCAATGTTAGAAGGTTTGGGATTAACTGTAACTGAAGAAATCGCCCCCTTTAACCCCGAAATTGGCGCTTATCAGCATTATCATGACTTGGAAGAGGCAAAAAAGGGTTAGTTAGGGCTGGCTGAATAAATCTAAAAACCTTATTAGACATCTCCAAAAATTATAACCCAGTCACAGCTTGCTTTTAGCTTATGCACTAATTAAGTAGGGCTTGCTGAATAATGGTAAAACCCTTTTAAAATAAGGCTTTTGACCTGTTAAAGTCCGATGTTAGTGCAAGAAAATAGGATTGGGACTTTCAAAAACCTTGCATTATCCTTCTTGTAGTACATCGCTTGGTACACAAAACAAGGGCAACAAAGCCTGAAACGACTGGCTACTGACTCCTGACTCCTGAATCCTACCCCCAGGAAAAACTTTTTCAGCAGACCCTATTTACATATTTTATGCGATTTAATCCTTATTTTTGACGTTTTTGAACCCTCAAAAATTAATTATGCAAGAGGTTTAATTTAATCTTAATTTCGGGTGTGTTAGCCAAAACTAACACACTTCAACTTTGTACCTCACCATTAAGATATCGGCGTTATTTTCAATAATAGCCAATGGCTGCCGACCGTTTCCTCGATCGCCACTTGTGGAAATACCACCGGGATGAGTTAGAATCTGAAAGGAGAATTTTTGAGTAACCATGATCAAATTACGTCTAAAACGCTTTGGTAAAAAACGCGAAGCCAGTTATCGTATCGTTGCGGCCGTTAGCACCAGTCGTCGCGATGGTCGTCCCCTAGAGGAATTAGGATTTTACAATCCCCGTACCGATGAAGTGCGTCTGGATGAGGAAGGAATCATCCGACGCTTACAACAAGGAGCGCAACCGACGGACACCGTGCGCAGCATTCTCACCAAACAGAAAATTTTCGAGAAAATCAATGCCTAGTACCCCCAATTATCTCGAACTGGTGAAATTTATTATCGAGCCGTTTTTGGAAGAGCCGGCCAGTCTGAGATTGGATATCGAGCGCTGTAAGGAAAATGAACGTCTTTGGGTGCGTGTAGCCTTCGATGATGCCGATAAAGGCAAAGTTTACGGCCGGGGAGGACGCAATTTACAGGCGATTAGAACTACCCTAGAAATGGCGGCCGCGAGTGTGGGTCGCTCTCTTTATCTAGAAGTCTATGCGGCCGAAAATGAAGCTGAACAGCGCCGCACCCGTCGTTCTAATGGTAACTTTGAAGGTACGGAAAGAAGACCGAGCAATCGCCGACCACCCGCACCCCGGCAGCTCAACAACTAACGAGCGATTTTAGGAAAACAGGGAAGGGGTTTCATCCTCGACCCTCTCCAGTTGCTCTAATTGCTGCCAAACTTTGGCGAGTAGAGTGGTTAATCCGGCTCCTGTTACGGCGGAAATGGTCAAAATCTCGGCATTGGTTATTTTAGCAAACTGCTTTTGATAGTTATCTATCGTTTCCTCGTCCACAGCATCAATTTTGTTGAAAACCAGTATTTGCGATCGCTTTTCCAATTCCCGACCATAGGCGGCTAATTCCCCTTGGATAATTTGATAATCGGCGATCGGGTCTTCTGCTGTCAAGGAGACAAGATGAATTAACAGGCGTGTGCGTTCGATATGGCGTAAAAATTCATGTCCTAGGCCGATTCCTCGGTGCGCTCCCTCGATTAATCCTGGAATATCGGCGAATACCGTCCCATCTCCCGTGGGTTTGCGTACCACTCCCAAGTTAGGAATGAGAGTCGTAAAGGGATAATCGGCGATTTTGGGACGAGCAGAGGAAACGGCCGAGATTAGGGTGGATTTTCCCGCATTGGGCAGCCCGATAATGCCCACTTCCGCTAATAACTTCAATTCTAGGCGTAAATGGCGTTTTTCTCCCTCTAAACCGGGTAAAGCGTATTCGGGTGCGCGATTATTATTACTTAAAAAGTGGCGGTTGCCTAATCCCCCTTTTCCCCCGGCAGCCACGATTAAAGTCTGTTCGGGAGTGACCAAATCGCCGATAATTTCCTCGCTATCGAGATCGTAAACCACTGTACCACAGGGAACTTTAATAATGCGATCGCTACCGTTGGCCCCAGTGCAGTTGTTCGGGCCGCCCCGTTTACCGTCATCGGCCTTAAAATAGCGACTATACTGGAAATCTAGCAGGGTTTGCAGGTTCTGAGTGGCCACGAAAATCACCGAACCACCTTTTCCCCCATTACCGCCGGCCGGACCGCCGGCGGGGACGTATTTTTCCCGACGGAAAGCGACAATTCCATCACCTCCCTTACCCCCTTCTACTTCTATTTCGGCGCGATCAATAAACTGCATAAGACTAAGTAGTTAAAGTGAAAAAATGCTCAAGATCAAAGCTGTTATAGGTTAACATCTTGCCAATTTAAAGCTTCTGCGAATCCCTGAAAATGTTTGACATTGGTAGTAGCGATGACTAGATAACGGCTCGGATATTGTTTTTTTAATAACTGCCAATGAGCAAGAATAAGGCTCTTCGGGACTTGTTATGGTTCGATAGGGGGGCATAAATCGACTCAATCCTTATCTGGCAAGAGATTTAATTGATTAGTTCGCTCCAGATCGCAAACAATTGACAAAAATTGCGGCAATGTCTGTCTCTATAAAGGT
>NZ_JAPZQM010000457.1:0-6634 GCF_027530565.1 Microcystis sp. LE19-10.1B
TGAGGTAGTCAATTACCTAATTTTCAGGGAAAAAGTACCTGAATTTTCCCCCCGATCCCCGCAACGGCTGGCACTTTTTGAGGAAAAAAAAGTCTAAAAGTCTTATCCAACAAGGTTTTTAGATTTATTCAGCAGACCCTAAATATCAACCCTTTTGTCGAGACGTTACCCCTAACGTCTCTTTTTGTCCGGTTAATGTGGGTGAGAATTTTTTAGCAATCTTTGCCGGATGCGATCGAGATTTTCTCGACTATTGACAGGTAAATGGGGTAAGGGTAATTCTAAATTGGGCCAATTACTCAAATCATGGCAGGGACAGGATAAACTCGATTGTCCCACCACTTCAATTGGTACGGGTATAGTACAACGAGCGCAGGGATGAAATTCCCATTGAGGGGAAAGTAAGTCTCGGATAGTTTGTTGAGTACCTTCTAGGTAACAATCGCCACTTTCAGGATCAAGCATTTTTTGCCAACAATCTTCAAACTCCGACGAATAGCGATCAGCATTGAAAATTGGCAGCGGAAATAGCATAGCTTGGTTTTTGGGACAAATAACTTTTTTTCCCAATTGAAACCAATGGGCGAGATATTTTTTAACTGCGGAGGTGTCTGACATATAGTTTGTGTGGAGGCTGCCCTGATTATTGCTCTTACCATCAATCCTAGCGTTAACTTCCGGTGTCGGACAGGTCTTAGGATGATTGATTATGTAGTTTAATAATTATTTTAGGTAACTGAGCATCTGCAGCTAGATTAATCCCAATAAACTCACCATTAAAGCTTTTTGGGCGTGCATCCGATTTTCCGCTTGCTCCCAGACTTTTGATTGTACACCCTCGATCGCCCCGTCGGTAATTTCTTCGCCGCGGTGAGCAGGTAAACAATGGAGAATAATCGCGTCTTTGTCAGCGTGACTCATTAGCTGTTCATTGACTTGGTAGGGCTGAAAAACGGGAATTCGGGCATCAGCGAGGCTTTCCTGTCCCATACTTGCCCAGACATCAGTATAGACCACCTGAGAGTCTTTTACGGCCGTAACGGGATCGTCGGTAATTAAGATTTTACTACCGGTTTTCTCGCCAATAGCTTGGGCGCTGGCGACAATTTCCCCATCCGGTTGATAGTTTGCGGGGGAAGCAACCCGCACATTTAACCCCATCAAAGCGCCACCCAAGAGGAGAGAATTAGCGACATTATTACCATCCCCCACATAGGTGAGGTTAATTCCCCGTAAAGTCTGAAAAGTCTCTTGGATAGTCTGTAAATCGGCTAATATCTGACAGGGATGTTCTAAATCCGTTAAAGCGTTGATAATCGGGATGCGGGAATAATTAGCAAAAGCTTCTAAATCCTCTTGTTTAAAGGTGCGAACCGCGAGAATATCGAGATAGCGATCGAGTACCCGGGCTGTATCTGCTAAGGGTTCCCCGCGCCCCACTTGGGTTACACTGGGATTAAGATCGATCACCTGTCCCCCTAACTGGTACATAGCGACGGTAAAGGAAACCCGGGTCCGGGTGGAGGCTTTATAAAATAGCAATCCTAAGACTTTTTTGCAGCTAGGGTTAAGAGTGCCAGCTTTAAGCTGTGCCGATAGATTGAGTAGGGCGCTGATTTCTTCGCTACTCATGTCGGTTATTCTTAAAACATCTCGTCCTTTTAAAGTGGCTACCATTGGTTTTTCTCTCGATAAACAGGGGTTTTGATTGGCTTTTATGGCAGTTAGCGGTTAGCAAAAATCTTGAGTAAAGACCTTATTATAATCCAGTTTTTTCGCTATTAGGCAATTTTTCCCGAAAATTTTCATTTTGGGGGATGTTAGTCCAGCTAACACCCCCACTTTTTCCGTTAAATTAGGTAGGTGTTAAAAATTGTCAGATTCCCCCCTTATCAAGGTGGCTCTCCCCACCTATCGGCACCCCCCTTATCAAGGGGGGCAGGGGGGATCAAACCCAAAATCTAATTTCTACTTAACTAATTTTGCCCCACACTTAGAACAAAAATTAGACGAAGGCGGGTTTTTGTGTCCACAATTACCGCAGATAATTAAAGCTGGGTTAGCCACTTCCGTCACCGGAGAAAGAGGAATTTCTCCACCGCTATCCAACTTATAGTTATGGATTAACTGCAAAATAACTGCATCTTCCCGTTTATATTCTGTATTATCTTTTCCTCCTGTCAACTCCTCGGAACGTTGTTGTAAATATTCGATAAAATTCCGATACAAAGCTTGTTTTTTCTCCGGAGTGGCCGAATCCTGTAACTTAGCTGTCACCTGACTTTGAATTTTTTCCTTATCTTCGCGACAAGCTTTTACTTCTAACACCTGTACCGCATCTTCCCAACTGGTGGCGATATCGACTTTTTTTAATCCCGTTGCGGTTTTAATTTCATAGCGAATTGTTTTCTCATTAGTGACTCGATTGACTTCTGGAAAAAGCACTTTTAAAGCCCGGGACGTCACCACCAATTGATAAATACTCGGATCTTCGGGAAAAACATCCCAGAAAGGAGGTTCCTTTTGGATATGCACGGGGATAGGTAAATCGCGATTTTCCCCCATTTGTTGGGCGCGTTTAGCGAGAATAAATTCTCCTTTCCAGTCTTGATAGGATTGCCGCAGTTCTCGCATTCCATCGAGACAGCGCAGGGAAAAACCGCCAATTTCCTGCACGAAGACAAGACGATGTTTTTCCACTTCTCCCAAGGGTTTAATATCGTCTTCGTTGGGGATAAATTCCCGCAGTTTCGGAATAATTTTTTGGGCTGCCGGGTTACTGGTATTTCTTCCTCCAATCAGGGCAATATTTTGATTTAATTGGGGTGTAAAACCCGCATCTTTTCCCCGCAAAACCGCAGGATTAAGCATAATTAGGGGTCGCGATTTTTGGTAGGCAATGCGAAGATTATTGATAATATCGGCATCGTTGTTATAGATTTTTAACAAGCGATCGCAAGCGGCTAATTCCTGCTGAATGCGACTACTAGCAGGAGCATTTTGTAGGAGTTGATTAGCTTGGTTTAGGATAACTTTTTGAAAATCACCTTGACGAATATCGGCAATCTCGGTTATGTCAAATAAACGCATATTTTCATCAGCGCGGCGCGTTTCTTTCCAGAGGAGGCTAGATTGCTTTAAAATCTCTTCTGAGAGGGGTAAACAAAGGTTATCCATACCCGTATCGTAGGCGTTTTTGTTACCGACAATCCCGGAGGCAAATTGTTCGATAAAGTCTTGATAAAGACCATTTAATTCTTGTCTGTCAAATAATTTAATCCCATTAATTAACAAAGCATCGGCACTATCAATCTGTTGGTTAGCTTGGAGATTAAATAGATCGCGACTTTGAATTAATTTCTGACGAAAGCGATTAAAACGGCTTTCTAATTGATTAAGATGTTCCAATAAACGATTAATAACCTCTACTCCTGCACCTCGGGTTTTTCGTTGAATATTGGCCATTAAATAGCCTTCCAATCCCGTTAAAGCTTGTTCACAATATTGTTCCATCTTATCTTTTTTCGAGATGTGAATTTTATCTTTCAGATCATTAATTTCTGCTAAGGCTGTATCATATTCTCGTTGACGTTTACTTTCGTTTTGACTCCAAACCTGTTCTTGATCGCGACGGAATTTTTCCGCTATGTCGGTGAAGATTTGTCGTACTAAAACAATAAAACTCTCGGCAAATTTTACCCCACGGTTCCGATCCTCAAGGATATTATAAAACTCTATTTCCAGGGACTTTTTACCCCGTTGAATAATTTCATCCCGATTACTATAAATCTTTTTCAGGTAATCGCCGTGCAGCCGTTCATCGGGACTCAATTCTAGTAAATGATTGCGTTTAAATTCCTCGACTCTTGGTGTCAAATAATCATTAATAAATTGCAGAATTTTACCCTGTTCATTGCCTAAAATATTAACACCCTGTTTGGTACAAGAGAGCCAATTATCTTGATTGATTTCCTGACGAGTTTCGTTAGTCCATTGGGAGATTATGGCAATTAAAGAGCGATCCTTGTCGGCACATAAATCCATAATTAATTCCCCTTCGCTCAAGCGCATTTTTTTGAGGATATCACCTCTTACTAAGTCCAACATTTGAGCGGGTAAAATCACGGAATCATTCAGCCACCAATTAATTAAATCTTTGGCTAAACGTTCCGATAAGGAGGCACGAATTTGGGCAATAGGAATTTCAATAGTTGATAGTCCAAAACTCATAAATTGCTTAGGATAACCGCGACCCCCTGGGTCAGCTTGTGCCCAAGAACCCTTAATATTATCTCTAATGGAACGCTTATGAGGGGCAAAATCAGAGGTCATATCTAGAAAAATATTTTGGGCGATCATTTCCCTAATTTGACCGAGTTTAAAATCACCTTCTCCGTTTTTTGTCCCCACTAAATAGGTAAAGTCAAAGGGGGGTAATTTACTAACCACTTCATCGACTAAACCGCTGCTAAACTGTTGATGATATTCGGTTCTGTAGTCAGAAAAGTAATTTAATTCCATCAGGGCAGCGTAACCATTAGCCAAAACTCGATCGCCGACACTAATCCCCGCAAATGCTTCAGGAGTGGGAACAATTGCCGTACTCAAAGGACTACTTTCCCCTCGCAACCAATTACGAATACAGTAGCCTATATCGATTAACATTCCGCTACCCGTACCACCGTTTAAAGACCCCGTAGTAAAGACATTAATGGCACTATTACTAACTTTAATTCCATAGCGATCGAGCATAAAGTTTTCTTGTCCCTTTACCCGTCTCACCGCGTCCAGAAATTTCCTTTGAATCTCATGATAATTACAAAATAAAGCAAAACGACCACAGGCGCGAATTTGTCCCGCTCCCGCTTCCAGGGAAGTAATATTTCTCTCTAATTCCGGGGGAAACCAACTATTAATCCAGGGATATCTATCCATGTCAGATACCATCTCCTGTACCTGTTTTCCACTCACCCGGGCCCAGTGTTTTTCGTTATCTTTAAAAGCACTGCCAGCAGCTTCAGGATTACTGATTTTATAATCCTTATCCGTGTCAACCACCAAAAAACTGACAATCGGAAAATTACTCAAACTGCCATAACTTTCCTCGATTAAGCGACGCAATCGCGATAAAATTTCGTTACCCGTGCCACCAATACCCACTAAAACCGTGGGAACCATGCTTTTTTCTTCTACTGCTGCTGGCATAATTACTTAACTCCTAAGACCATTTCTTGACGGTTGCGGGGGACTTCGTAGGTGAGGAAATCGTAGGCTAATTTAGTGTTAGGAAAAATTGCCCGCGCTTCCTCTAACAGATTGGAAATATCCAGAGAATTCCCCGGTAGATAACGGGGACTAAAATGGGTCATTAATAACAATTTTACTTGGGCTGCCAAGGCCACCTGGGCTGCCATCGTCGAAGTGGAGTGAACACTTTCAAAGGCTAATCCGGCATCTTGGTGAGCAAAAGTCGCCTCATGAATTAGCACATCTGCATTCTGTGCCAATTCGATCGAGCCTTCACAGAAAATAGTATCGGTACAATAGGCAATTTTACGGCCGATTTCCGTTTCTCCGCAGAGGGACTGACCGCGAATTTTTCTGCCATCGGGAAGGGTGACAGTTTCCCCTTTTTTCAGCTTGCCGTAAATTGGTCCGGGGGGAATACCTAAAGCGTTGGCTTTTTCCACATCAAAACGTCCTGGACGGTCTTTTTCGGCGATACGATAACCGTGGGCGGGAATACGATGTTTTAATAGCTGACAGGAGACGGTAAATTCTTCATCCTCGTAGAGTATGCCGGGGGAAACGGGATGGACACGCACCCGATTGGCTAAATTAGTATAGGAATACTTAGCACAAGCACGCAGATAGTCCCCTAGTCCGGGGGGTCCGTAGATATCAATATCCTGAGCAGAACCGGCTAATCCAATACTGGCTAACAGTCCCATTAGACCAAAGATATGATCCCCGTGCATGTGGGTGATAAAAATGCGTCGGATTTGGGAACTTTTCAGGTCGCTACGCAGTAACTGGTGTTGAGTTCCTTCTCCACAGTCAAACAGCCATATTTCTGCCCGTTGCGGCAACCGAAGGGCGATACTAGAGACATTACGGGAACGAGTGGGAACCCCGGAACTGGTTCCTAAAAAAGTAATCTCCACAGGATAGCTGTCAGGATAGAGGATTCTTTTTCTAGTCTAGGCTGTTTTTATCGATTTCTCGATCGAATTGCTGCTTTTCTGTATTTCATCACTTGAAAACAGAAAATACCCTGATTTTGACCTAAGTGGGTGGGTGGAATTAAATATAAGTTGAACGTAGGTTGGGTTGAAGCATGAAACCCAACGCCCGCTCATGTTACGCTACCGCTAACCCATCCTACTGGACTGTTTCAGCTAATTTGGTGTATTAGAAAAATGCTATAAATTCTATAATCTAAGACTTTAAGCCGAAATCTATTGCCCTATTTTAGCTGAAACAGTCCACTACAAAGGCTCTTCGGTTTGTGTTATGCAATGGACGGGGGTTATAAGGGATGGAACCCTTATAGAGAAAGGCATTTAGCGATTTTTGTCAATTGTTTTTGCTCTAGAGCGAACTAATCAATTAAGTCTCTTGCCAGATAAGGATT
>NZ_JAPZQM010000581.1:0-15237 GCF_027530565.1 Microcystis sp. LE19-10.1B
GCGGGGATCGGGGGAAAATTCAGGTACTTTTTCCCTGAAAATTAGGTAGTTGACCACCTCAAAACTGGTAAAACCCCACACCCCACACCCCACACCCCACACCCTGCCCCCAGGAAAAGCTTTTTCAGCAAACCCTAATTATCAAATATGACCCAACGGGAGACATTCTCTATATCAATAAATGCGCTCCCTATCCCGAACAAGAATCCGAAGAATTAGGAGATGATATTATTGTGAGAGTCAACCCCCAAACCGAAGAAATCGAAAACCTAGAAATCCTATTCTTTTCTCAAAGACTGCAAGAAAAAAACGAACTCCAACTCCCCCTCATTGCCAATCTCCGCTTGGCAGGTTAGACAAATTAGGTAAACTCAATGGCTAAAAAAAACAGCAACGACAACGGTAAAACCTTCACCACCCAACAGGGACTTAACAGCTACATCAAAGGCATCTGCGACATCATGCGGCGTTCCAACTGTGCCGGTGCTTTACAGTACGTCCCCGAACTCAGTTGGCTACTGTTCCTCAAAATCCTTGACGACACCGAACAGCGAGAAGCGGAAGAAGCGGAAGCCGTGGGGGACTCTTTGGCCGATTCCATCCCCGAACCCTACCGTTGGCGAGATTGGGCCAACCCTCAAGGCAACCGCCGCCTTAACCTGCAAATGGGGCAAATGGGTCAATTTCTGCCCTTTGTCAATGAAGAAGTCATTCCCTACCTCAAAAACCTCAAAAACAAACCCCAAGCCACCCCCCGCCAAAAAATTATCAGTGAGGTCATATCCAGTGTCGAACGAGTCCGCATCGACACCGAAACCAACCTGTTAGACATCCTCGATAAAATCCACGAAATCGACTACATTGACCCTACCCACATCTTCCCCATCTCCCAAGTTTACGAGGGATTGCTGTTGAAAATGGGAGAAAAAAACAACGATGGCGGTCAATTCTTTACCCCCCGAGAAGTCATCCGGGCAATGGTCAAAGCCATCGCCCCCCAAGTAGGAGAAACCATCTATGACCCCTGCTGCGGTACGGGCGGATTCCTGGCCCAATCCTACGAATACATCCGCGATTTCCTAGCAGATGACATCACCCCCGAACAGCTAGAAACCATCAAACTAAAAACCTTTTACGGAAGGGAAAAAGAGAACCTCATCTACCCCATTGCCCTCGCTAATTTAGTCCTACACGGCATCGATTACCCCCACCTCTGGCACGGCAACACCTTAAACCGAGAAGTCATCTATGGCGACCTGTTCCAAGATGCTCCGCCCCAGTTCGATATTATCCTCACTAACCCCCCCTTTGGCGGCAAAGAACACAGGACCGTACAGGCACAATTTGCCTATAAAACCAGTGCTACTCAAGTCCTATTTTTACAGCACGTTATCGATAGTTTGAAACCGGGGGGACGCTGCGGTATCGTCCTAGATGAAGGGGTGTTATTTCGCACCAATGAAAATGCCTTTGTCCAGAGCAAACGAAAACTATTAAACGACTGTAATCTCTGGTGTATCGTTAGTTTGCCCGCGGGGACTTTTGTGGCTGCCGGTGGGGGTGTTAAAGCTAACATCCTCTTTTTTACTAAAGGCAAACCCACTGAAAAAATCTGGTATTATGACCTGTCCGATGTCAAAGTTACCAAGCGCAAACCCCTGATGATGAATCACTTTCAGGAGTTTCTAGAACTATTACCCAACCGAGAAGATAGTGAGAGAAGTTGGACAATCACCCGTGAAGAAATCGAAGCCAAAAACTTTGACCTCAAAGCTGTCAATCTTAACACCAAAGTAGATGAAGATAAAAGCACCGTCAAGGAATTGCTAGATTTTATTGAGGAGAAAGGTAAAGAAGTTGCTCTAACTCTATCAGTGCTGAGAAAGTGGCAGCGGTGAAGGTCACTTATAGCTTTATGAAAAATTTTTAATAAACCTAGAGTTTTTAAATTGAGTAATCGATAACTTTCTCACTTTTATTGTCAAAATCAGTGAGTAAAGTCGCTTTTCTCGGTTTTAAATGTACCGTTTGTTCTGGTTGTAACTGTAATTGCTTGTATTCCTCACGATTGAGATAAGCCACCACCATTTCCCCATCGGCTAACATTAATTCTACTTGTATTTCCCAGCCTAAATGAATAACTCTTTTTACCACTGCCCAACTATTCAAACCATCTTGATTGGGCATAATTTCCAGGTCGTGGGGACGGATAAAAACGGTGGAATTATCACCCGGATGATGTCCATTTCCTAATCCTGCTAAACTGGGTAAGATATTCACTTCCCCAATAAACTGCATCACAAAAGGTGTGGCCGGATGATCGTAAATTTCGGCGGGAGAACCCACCTGTTCAATTTTACCATGATTCATCACGACAATCGTATCGGCTACTTCCATTGCTTCCTCTTGATCGTGGGTAACAAAAACACTGGTAACGTGAACTTCTTTATGTAAATTTCTCAGCCATACCCTTAATTCTTTTCTGACTTTTGCATCTAAAGCTCCAAAGGGTTCATCTAATAATAATACATTCGGTTGAATGGCTAAAGCGCGGGCTAAAGCTACTCGCTGCCGTTGTCCTCCCGATAATTGGGCGGGATAGCGATCGCCTAATCCTTGTAATTGAATTAATTCTAATAATTCCTCAACTCTTTTCTTAATTACTGGGGATTTTTGCTGGCGAATTTCTAGACCAAAAGCAATATTTTGACGGACAGTTAAATGTTTAAATAGGGCATAATGTTGAAAAACAAAGCCGATATTTCTCCGTCTAGGATCCACATGGGTGGTATCTTGTCCGTTAATGATAATCGCGCCACTGTCGGGACTTTCTAATCCGGCAATTGAACGTAATAAGGTGGATTTTCCCGATCCCGATGGTCCGAGGAGGGCGACTAATTTACCTTCAGGAATGGTTAAACTTATATTATCTAAAGCCTGAAAATTGCCGAAACGTTTAGAAACTTGCTGGATGGTAATACTCATATTTTTAGGTTTTTTGTAGAACGTAGGTTGGGTTGAAGCATGAAACCCAACGCCCGCTCATATTTTTAGGTTAATTGTAGTTAGGTAGTGTGAATTTTGTGGGCGGTTTTACGTTCGAGAATTTCTTTGATAATTAAAGTAACTCCCGCTAGTAAGGCGAGAATAGCCGCCGCACTAAAAGCGGCAGGAGTTAGATAATTTTTATAGGCCTGTTCTACGAAAATTGGCAGGGTAGCAGTTCTCCCTAAAATACTGCCAGAAACCACAGAAACCGCCCCAAATTCTCCCATCGCCCGGGCATTAGTTAACAGCACTCCGTACATCAATCCCCAACGAATATTGGGTAAAGTTATGCGCCAGAAAATCTGCCAATCACTTGCCCCTAAAGTGCGCCCCGCTTCCTCTTGTTCTAAGCCAATTTCTTCTAAGACTGGGATAACTTCTCTAGCGACAAAAGGCATAGTAACAAATATAGTTGCTAATACCATTCCGGGTAAAGCAAAAAGTATTTTTATATCGAAAAATTCTAGGAAAGAACCTAACCAACCATTGCGCCCATAGAGCAGTACAATCATTAAACCCGCTACCACGGGAGAAACGGCAAAAGGTAAGTCAATTAAACTAATTAATAAAGTTTTGCCACGAAATTGATTGCGAGCAATTACCCAAGCTGCACAAAGTCCAAAAATTGTGTTTAAAGGTACAGTAATTAGGGCAATAATTACTGTTAATTTTACCGCTTCGATAAAGTCAGAAGTTCCCGCCGCTTCTAAAAAAGCTTGGAATCCATTGCGAAAAGCATAGTAAAATACTGCCGCTGCTGGAATAAATAATAATAGTGCCAGATAAACAAGGGCGATGATAATTAGTAGGGGTTTGTAATCCCACTCTTTCGGTTTAGTTGATTTTTTTAGACTCAGCATTTTTGATCTGTCTCCAGTTATACCCTAATATTTTTTACTCTTTACTTAACTCTGTATTTTTGCCCCCATTGCTGCAGGAAATTAATTACTACTAACATGAACAAAGAAACCAGTAATAAAACCATGCCGATTACTGTCGCACCTGTGTAATCATATTCCTCTAGTCTTTGGAAGATTAAAACTGGGGCAATTAAATCCTTAAAGGGAATATTAGAGGAGATAATAACTACGGAACCATATTCACCGATCGCTCTGGCAAAACCGAGGGCAACTCCTGTTAAAATAGCGGGTAGTATTGTGGGAAAAATAACTCGCCAGAAGATTTGCCAAGAGGAAGCGCCGAGGGATAAAGCCGCTTCTTCTACTTCTTTTTCCATTTCCTGTAAAACTGGCTGTAAGGTGCGGACAATGAAGGGTAAAGCGATAAATAACATCGCCACAAAAACCCCTAAAATGGTAAAGGATATCTTAATGCCAAAGGGGGCAAAAAATTGACCGAGCCAACCGTTATCACTGTAAACTGTGGCGAGGACTAAACCGGCAACAGAAGTGGGTAAAGCAAAGGGCAAATCTACACAAGCATCGACAATTTTTTTACCCGGGAATCGATAACGCACTAATACCCAAGCGATAATAGTGCCAAAAACTCCGTCAATTAATCCGGCGATTAAGGAAGTAAAAAAAGTGACTTGGTAAGCGGATAAAGAAATCGGTAAAGTGGCAATGCGCCAAAATTCGGCAAAACCAAGAGTTAGGGATTTAGCAAATAGTGCCGCCGCCGGTAAAACCAACAAAACCACTAGATAACTAATGGTAATTACCCAAGGAATAGAAACTTTTTTCAGGGGTTGACTGGGAGATAAAGATAATTGTGGGTTAGCCATTGTTTATTATTGCTAGAGATTACCAATTGTCCGCTTCTTCAAGAACTTGTGCTGAATCATACCAAACTTCTACATCTAAATCTGCCAGATAGGAAAGGGCATTTTCTATCCCTTGGGAGTTGCCTTGTAGTTGTAGATCGAACCAGCCATCTTGATTATTATTTGCCGCTAACAAAGCGGAAAATATATTCACTTTTAGACCAGGAAAAGACCCTAAACGTGCTATAATTGGCTCGTTAATATATTGTTTAGGAATCCGAATTTTTATTCTTCGGGACGTGGGGCGATCGAGTCCTGATTGATCGAGATGTAAGTCACTTTGGGGATGATTAATAGTTTGCCATTGAGGTTGATTATCCATGGTTTTTCTCCTTAGGATTTACCAGCTTTAGTGAGAATTTTATCGAACAAGCCTCCATCATCAAAGAATTGCTTTTGTACCTTATCCCAACCGCCTAAATCCTGCACGGTAAAGAGATTTTTTATCTGAGGAAATTTACTCTCAAACTCTTTAACTACCCTCGGTTCAACGGGACGAAACCCCACCTGAGCAAATTCTCTTTGGGCTGCGGGAGTAAATAAAAACTGCACAAAAGCCTCGGCCACTTTTCTCGTACCTTTTTTATCCACATTGGCATCAACAACCGCCACGGGATTATCAATAGAAATATTGTAATCGGTGGGAACAGTGTAGGACAACTTCTCGCCTTTTTGGTTAGCGAGAATCATCTCATTTTCGTAATTAATCAGCACATTTCCCTGGCCTTGTTTAAAAAATACATCACTAGATTCGCGAGCATCTCTAGGTAAAACTGGCGCATTTTTAAACACTTTTTCGACAAAAGTTTGCGCCTCTTGTTCACTGCCTCCCGCTTGCGTCACCGAACCCCAAAGAGCGAGAAAATTCCAGCGCGCTCCGCCAGAAGTCTTGGGATTAGCGGTAATAACTTTAATATTATCCTTGGCTAAATCTGACCATTTATTAATTTTAATATTGGCATCACGAGGAACAAAAGCCACTACAGATTTATGAACAATAGAGTCATTGGTTGCTTCTTTTTCCCAACCGGGTTGAATTAATCCCGCTTGCTCAATTTTCTTGGTATCCAAAGCTAAAGCCAACGCTACCACATCCGCTTCTAAACCATCGATAACGGCACGAGTTTGGGAACCGGAACCACCATAACTCTGTTCAAAAGTTACCTTTTGCCCCGTTTTTTGTTGCCATTCCTCGACAAATTTGGGAATGATTTTTTCGTAGGCACTTTGGGTGACAGCATAGGAAACAAGCGTCACAGTCACGGGTTTTTGGCTGTCATTGCCGCTATTGGTGGGGGATGGGGTGCAGGATACCAGCATTCCTCCAGTCAGGACAGTTGCCATGAGTAGGGATAAACAAGACTGGGATGACTGCATCGGCGGCGCTCCTAAGATTTACTGTGAGGTTGTATCTGTTTTTAGGCGTGTTTTCATCCTACAGCACAGGAAACAAAATTTCAATACATTTATAAAACAAATTGGGAATAAGGCGATAACAAGGGAAACTGTGAGAAGATAAAATCAGTGCTACATCTAGGTTTGAGACTATGGGCAAGAGCGTCAAAGCCAAAAAAACAACCCTCCTACAACAACTGATTAACCAGAGTTTTCTCTTTCGCGGACTAGAGGAGGCTTGGTTAAGTCAGTATCTCGATGCCGACAATCTCAAGTTAGAGACGCTATTTTCCAATCGTCCCGTCTATACGGCTTTTCTCCCCGATGAATTTCTAGATGTTTTGTATGTGATTTTGGATGAGGGTGTAATCGTCGTCCGCAGCACTCCCCTCGACCGGATTATTGCCATTACCTACCCCGGTGGCTGTTTTGGTATGAGGAGTTTACCCTTTAGTTATGGTTTAGCCAGTCGCGCTTTTCCCTGTTTGGTGGAATCCTATAAAACTACCCACGTCCTGAAAATTCCCTTATCGGCACTAGAAAAGATTTACAACGATAACGAAAGTTTTCGTCAACGGTACTGTGTTTTATTTGAATTACAGCAAAAATTCGAGTATCATTTGCTTAATTGCAGTAGCTATCCACCCCAAGCTGTGGCGGCTTTACTCAGAGCCTTAATCTATCAAGAAAGAGAATTAGGCAGTCAACCAGATGCTGAAAATATCTATACTTTTGATTTATCCGTCGATGTGATTGCTCGCGCTTGTCAACTCAATCAACGCACCGTCGAACAGGTATTAAAAGGATTGCAAACCGTGGGATTAATTGCCTCAGAATCGACGGGGGATTTAATTCGGGTACTAGATGCCGAGGGTTTAAAAGAAGTGTACAGTGCCACCCGGGATAAAGTTAATTGGTGGCCCCTAAGATAAGTAGGAGCTGCTGAATAAATCTAAAAACTTTGTTGGATAAAAATTTTAGACTTTTTTCCCATCAAAAAGTACCAGCCATTGGAGTGATCGGGGGGGAAATTTAGGCACTTTTTCCCCGAAAATTAGGTAATTGACCCCCTCAAAATCGGTAAAACCCTACACCCCACACCCCACACCCCACACCCTACCCCCACGCAAAACTTTTTGCCGCAAACCCTATTTACCCTTGCAATTGACAGCGCTTTAAGGCATCTTCGGCAGCCGCTTTGGTGGCATCCTGTTTCCGTTTACCTTTACCTGTACCGTAGAGAAGGTTATTAACCCGCACTTCGGCGGTAAATTCCCTAGCGTGGGGCGGTCCTGTCACATCGATGATCGCATATTCTGGATTAGAGGCGAAATTAGCCAGCGCCCACTGTTGAAAGAGATTTTTAGCATCGATAAAAGATGGCGATTCCGATTGTTGAGAGACTAAATGAGAGGCTACAGGGATAAAAAGCCTGTGCAGATAGTTTTTAACCGCATTTAACCCCGAATCTAGATAATAAGCCCCAATTATCGCTTCAAAAGTGTCCGCTAATAGGGTAGGATTTGATCGCCCCCGATCTTTAATTGCCCCCTTACCCAAACGCATTAACTCCCCCAGGCCGATTTCAATGCCCAATTGCGCTAATTGTTCTTCTTTGACCAAATTTGACCGCAAACGAGTTAATTCGGCCTCGTTCATGGCGGGATATTTTTGATACAATAGTTCGCCCACCAAAAAAGCTAAAATCGCATCGCCCAAAAATTCTAGGCGCTCGTTATTTTCCGTCAATTGGGACTGTTCATTGACATAGGAACGATGGGTTAAAGCTTGGGTGAGAAGGAGAGCATTTTGAAAAGGAGGCAAACAAGACATTACAGAAATGATCAAGTCAAGAGCATTTCTTATCTTAATCTGACCCCACCCCGAATAGATGAGACGAACGATCCTTTTTTTACGGTTTTTTCCGGCTAGTTTAGGCATAATCTCCCAAATCTTCCCACCGGAAAACCTATCCGCTCCCATTCTTGCCCTAGGTATCCTGGGGATGTGTATGGAACAGGCACGCATGGCGGCGGTGGACTTGGCAGAAATTGCCCAATTTCAGCAAAAAATCAGCGATCCTCGCCTCGATCGCTTTTTTATTGTCACAGTTAGTACAATTGTTTTAGAATTATCGGGCTTTTATTTGGCCGTCCTCTGGATAGGATGGGGGGCCTTAATAGTTTTAGTTAGTCAAATTTGGTTTCATTGTTTAGCCAAAATTCAACTGCAGCCAACCACGGAAAAAATTATTGACTATGGCATAGTGCCACGTTTACCCATACTACTCGCCGACTATATGGATGGTCTGGAGTACTTCAATGGCAAACTAATTAGCAACCGCTGCGATGCCTGCGGTGTCTATGATATTTACGATACTAATGGCAATCTCCTGCAAGCAGCTTTCATTACTGCTCCAGCTGCTGCAACTGGTATTGCCTACGATGGTACCGATTTTTACGTCTCAAATGTCTATAACTCATCAATTGGAGTTTATGATGGGGTACTAGGGACACTGAAATCGACTATCAACTTGATTCCCAAGACACCAGGGGACACCTTCTTGATTGAGGCTCTTTCTGTAGATTACCTTCAGCGTCCTGATACAGGGCGTGTTCCTGAGCCAGCTTCCGTCTTAGGCTTACTTGCCATCGGTGTTTTGGGTGCAGGTTCGGCTTTGACGCGCAAATTATTAAAGTAGGAATCTGACTCAGAAATTCGCTACTTAAAAATCGATCACTAAAAGCGATCGCACTCAATCAATGCAGTGCGATCTTTTTGAACGTCAGTCCTCAGCCTTGAGAGACTTTGTACCTCACCAGTCTGAAAATTGTATAATATAGAATCCCGATTACTTTTCATCTGTGGCAGTTCCGTCATGACTAGAGCGACAGAAACAGCGACCCTAACATTATACGAAGAAGATTTTTATCTCTGGCTAAAAACCACGGCAGAACAATTAAAAAAAGGCCAGTTTGCCGAGGTGGATTTAGACAACTTAATTGAGGAGATTGAATCGATGGGGAGAAGTGAAAGACACGCGCTCAAAAGTCTTTTAACTCGTCTCCTAGAACATTTACTCAAATTAACTTACTGGCAATCGGAAAGAGACCGGAATGGCAATCATTGGAATGGAGAAATCAATAATTTTCGGGCAGAAATTCAAGATTTACTGGAGGATAGCCCTAGTTTAAAGCCCTATCTTCGGGAGATTTTTGAGCCATCCTACCATACAGCTTTAGAGGCCGTCCGGAAAAAAATGGGTTTATCCCCTGGCGGTTTACCCAGTCAGATAATTTTTAATCTCGAACAGGTTTTAGATAATCAATGGCTGCCGATCGATTGGGAATAAACTATTGACTATCTAAATCACTCCTTAAGACTGGGCTAGAGTTGGGAGAAAAGAGCTTTTTGCCGTGATCGCATCAGTGAACTAAAAACTCAAATCTGAAAACTCAAATCTGAAAACTGATCACTGATCTGGTTTTACTCAACCAATTTCTTCAGCAGGGCATCCACTTCCTCCAGGCCGGATTGATTATTTTTCAGCACATAAACCGCTCGCGCTTGCTTAAAAGCTTCCTCCGCTTCTCTTTTTCGTCCCCGGCCCGCGTAGGCCCGACCGAGATTAAGATAGACATCGGCGTTATTGGGGGCAATTTCGGCCAAATCTTGATAGGCGATAATTGCTGCAAGATAATCTTTTCTGGCCAGATGGATGCGACCGATTCCCGCTTGTGCTTCCAACGATTGGGGTTGCAGGAAAACAGCCCGACGATAAAAGGGGAGAGCCTCGTCAAAACGCTCTTGTTTTTCGAGTAAAATCCCTATTTTTAGCTGAATTAAAAAATTTCCTGCACTTTGTCGCTCTATTTCCTTTAAAATTTGGGTTCCACCATTTAAATCGCCCTGTTTGAGCAAAAGGCTGGCCAGTTGCAATCTTAATTCACTATTGTTAGGGAATCTTTGCAGGGATTTTTGGAGAAAATCGAGGGCTTCGCTGCTTTTATTCTGTTCGATCAAGGCTTTACCCATGATTTCGTGGGCTTGCTGATTATTGGGGTCGAGAGCTAAAACCCATTGGTAAACTTCGCCCGCTTTAGCATAGTTTTTTTGGCGTAATAACACCACCCCTAAACCGAGGTAGTGTTGGACGTTTTTCGGTTCTATTTGGATAGCGTAGTAGTAAGCGGTGGCTGCATTGTCATAATCACCGATATTAGCCAAACTATAACCGAGAGCATGGAAAAAGTCGGGATTACTCGGATCGAGACTTAAAGCTTTTTGGTATGCTTGGGCGGCGGCGTTATAATCCCCTTGCCGCGTTTGTAAAAAGCCAATCCCAGAGAAAATTTTGGCATTATTGCCATCAAGGGCGGCAGCCCGCTCGTAAATGGCTATAGCTTCCCCATAATTGCCATTTTTGACCAATTGCCGCGCTTGACGCAGTAGTTCGTTAACCTGTGAATCCTTGCTCACGATTGCCCCTGCGGGATTATCGGCGATCGCAATTGAGGCAGAGAAACAGCCCCCCGCGAGAAGACCGACGAGCAAGATTAAACGGGTAAATTGTTTCATCGCTTTACCTTTGTTAACGATTCTTAATTAAAGTTTATTGTAAATGGTATTGACAAAAATCAACTATTCTGCATCACCCTTGGACGAGATTATTGCGGGCTTCTTGGGCGACTTGGGCGCTTTTGTCGCCGGTTAACTGGGTCAAAACAGCGATCGCATCTTGCCCCCCTAAGCGGCCTAAAGCTTGAGCGAGACGATAGCGCAGTTGCCAGTCATCATCATTAGCCAAGGGAACGAGTAAAGAGACGGCGCGAGGGTCGCCTAGTTCCCCGAAAGCACTAACAGCGGCCGTTTTTACCAATTCATTATCAGAGTTAAGGGCGATTTCGAGCAGTTCAAAGCCCCGGGGTTCCCCCAATTCGCCCAAAGCTGCCACAATGCTAAATTGAATTAACCAGTCGCAGGATTGTTGATAGACGGCCACCAGATCATCGTAGGCTGCCGTTAATTTTAACCCCCCGATCGCATCGGCCGCGGCCGCTTTTACGTCTGCTTCCGGATCATGCAACAAGCGATCGCGTAGAATAGTTAAGGCCAGATCAAGATTCTGACGACCGAGGATATCTAGCTGACTTACCGCCGAATAACGCACCCTAGCGTTACTATCCTTAATTAAAGGCTGTAACATCTCGAAGGCGATTTCTGGGGCTAAATAACGCAGTTGATTAACTCCCGATAAGCGATCGCCATAATCATCGGAATCGAGCAGCCGTTGCACGGATTCAGGGGAATAATTCATAATTTGATGACACCCTTAACAATTGGACTGGTATTAATTGTCCCATGAATAGTTATCGAATCCTGACTATCTTGATCATCTTTAGTTCCCCGGTTTTTTGGGGCTGTAGTCCTCCCGCTCCCCTTAAAAAAGAACCTACGGCCGAGATGCTTGTTCCTCCTTCTCCCAGTCCGATTATTTCCGCATCAGACATTAAAGCTGCTAATCGTTATCGTCAATTGGGATTACAGTATCGTCAACAGGGAGATTTTGTCAAAAGTATTGAAGCTTTAAAAAAATCGGTACAGTTAAACCCCAATCATCTAGACGGGAGAGTAATTTTAGGATGGACACAACACCTAGCTAAACAACCTTTAGCGGCACAAACAACCCTCGAAGAAACGATTAAAATTGCTCCCGATCATGTGGCTACTTATAATGCTTTGGGTATTGTTTATCTTGTCGGTGGTCATCTTGAAAAGGCCGTAGTTACGCATACTAAAGCCGCTAATTTAAAACCCGATAATGAAATTGCCTACTATAATTTGTCCCTCGCCTATCATCGCTTAAAAGATTTTAATTCAGCTATTACTAACGCT
Organism: Microcystis sp. LE19-10.1B; assembly: GCF_027530565.1. Lineage (NCBI taxonomy): Bacteria > Bacillati > Cyanobacteriota > Cyanophyceae > Chroococcales > Microcystaceae > Microcystis > Microcystis sp. LE19-10.1B. Next base: position 12,122 of record NZ_JAPZQM010000581.1, read on the forward strand.
GAAAAAGCAGTTACATTAGAGCCGAATAATCCCCATCCTCTTGTGGCTTTGGCAATGGTCTATTTAGATCAAGGTGATATTAAAAAAGCGCGGGATACCTACAAAAAGGCTAGGGATTTAGACGGTCGTTATCGACAAAAATGGTTTCTGGCACATCTGAAGGAAGCTGGTTTTAGTCAGGAGCAAATTAAATTAGTCGAAAAGTTACTATCTGGTTAGATTTAAAAATTATTATTTCCCCTTAGGATGCCTGTCGATGTCCCAGTTTTAGGAAAATAGTTTCTAAATCTTCGCGGCAAGTATAAAACTCGCTTAAGGTCAGGCCAGAAACGACTAAAAATTTCAACAATTCGGCACTATCTTCTAGGGTTCCCGTAAATTTAACCCAGAGAGTATTAGTATGAATAATTCTTTGCCAACTTTCCACAAAAACACATTGTTTAAGAGCAGTTTCTAAGGCTTCTAAATTGCCTAGAGTCGTAATCTGCAAGTATTGACCAGCTAGACGTTGATTTAATTCTTGTAAAGAGGTGCTTTCCACTAGATAACCTAATTCCATGATGCCCACAGAACTACAAAGTTCGGCCAAATCACTAAGGACATGGGAGGAAATTAAAATAGTCATACCTGCCGATTGTAAGACTTTAATAATCTCACGAAATTGTAGGCGAGCGATCGGGTCTAATCCAGAAACTGGTTCATCGAGAAGTAAAATTAAAGGTTCATGAATAATCGTGCGGGCTAAACTTAAACGTTGTTTCATCCCCCGGGACAAAGTAGCGATCAAATTATGGCTTTTACCGGTTAATTGTACCAGTTCTAGAACCTCATAAATGCGGCGATGACGTTGGGAGCGAGGGATATGATAAAGACGGGCAAAATAATCCAGATAATTCCAGACATTTAGGTCATCGTAGAGGGGAAAATTATCGGGTAGATAACCTAAATTTCTTTTGAGACGGGGATTACTCTCATCTCTTAAAAGACGTTCTCCGTGCAGATATATTTCTCCCGTTGTCGGTTCTTCCGCTGCCGCTAACATCCTAATTAAAGTGGTTTTTCCCGCTCCATTTGGACCGATTAACCCGTAAACTTCCCCCGCTTCAATCTGTAAATCCACTTGATTAACAGCCCCATGGCGGTCAAATTGTTTGGTTAAACCAACGGTAGCAATGGCTAATTCTGGTGTGTTCATAAAGTTTTAGTAGTGGGATTGCTGACAAACTGGCCACCACATTCTTAACATTAACGTTTGGGTTTCCCGTTATCAATAGAACCACTCTTGATGGTATGGTGAGAACCACAACTAGGACAAGGCAATACAGGCGAAGAGGTGATTTTGTTCTGTGTTAGACTGATATTTGAGTAAGTCTAACACGAACCACAAAAAGATATTGATCAGAAAACTGATCATCAAGCTAGATGTTTAAAGACTGATGTGAGCCGATTATAGCAATTTCCATAGTTGTGAGGTACAGAGTCTTAGGTTTTGAGGAGTCAGGAGTCAGGAGTCAGGAGATAGGAGATAGGAGATTATTTTATTTATTCTCCCCACACCCCACACCCCACACTCCACACCCCACACCCTACACCCTACACCCTACACCCTACACCCTGCCACCACCGAAAAACTTTTTCAGCAAACCCTAATTATCCGATGATTTCTGGATTTAATACGATGTATAGACGAGAATTACTGCAATTTATTGGCTCTCACGCTCTTTTTGGGGCTATTAATCCAGAATTTGCTTGGAATTATCAAAATATTGACCATTGGGGCGAATTATCAAGGAATTATCGTCTCTGCACCACGGGAAAGCAACAAACACCGATCGATCTGAGTATAGTGACTGAAAAAGAGCTATACCAACCCACCTTTAATTATCGTCCTGTACCCCTAAAAATTCGCCATAACGGTCGTACAATCTTGGTTAAGACCGAAAAAGGTGGAAACATGAGTTTTCACGGCGAAAACTGGGATTTATTGCAGTTTCATTTTCATCATCCCAGCGAACATCAGATTAAAGGTCAGTCTTTCCCTCTAGAAATTCATTTAGTGCATCGAAATGGGAGAGGAAATTTAGCAGTTGTGGGTATCTTAGCCGAAATCGGCGCTTTTAATCCCTATTTACAAACGATTTGGGCTTATTTGCCCCAAGAACCTTCTCCTGAAATGATTATCCCCGATACTTGGGTCAATGCCGGGCTTTTACTGCCAGAAAATAGCGATTTTTATGAATATCGGGGGTCTTTGTCCACTCCTCCCTGTAGCGAGGATGTTCTCTGGTTAGTCTGGCAAAATGCGATCAAAATTTCTCCCCAACAACTGCAACAATTGGCCGCGATTTTTCCCCGTAATGCCAGGAATATTCAACCCTTAAACGGGCGATCAATCCTGCATTCCTAGCCGAAATTGTCGGCATTTTGGCTAATTTAGATAATTTTATTAACTTTTAGACCAACAATGGTAAATAACTCAGGAATGCGCTCAATAACTAAAGCTTCGGTGGCTGTCCAGTCACTTTCCTTAGTGGCTAAAACCCCCAGAACACTCAGAGGAACCTGTAGAAATAGGTGACTTAAGAGGAGAGCGATCGCAGCGATTACTAAACCTAAAAGCCGCCATTGGGGGAGATAGGCGGCCACGGCAGCCGCTAGAGGGGCAAAATTGTAGATGGGCCAAGTGATGAGAATTAAGAGGACGACTCCCAAAAGAGTAAGAAGACGATGGCGAGGACGTTTAAAAAGAGAGAGAATTTTTAACTGTTCGGGGGTGAGTTGACTCGGTTTTAGAGCAACCAACAAAAGACTAAAAATATCAAAAGGTTTTGTCCACTGCATCCAAAAGACGGGTATGATAGCGATCGCTCCTAGAAATAGCCATTCTAGCCAAAGAAAAGGCAAGGGATCGCCCACAGCTAAACCAATCCAAGCGATTTGTAAAAAGATTGGCAAAGCCGCTAACCCTGCCAGATGAATCCACAAAAAAGGTTCTGATTTCATAGAGGGAAGTGGGGAGATGGGGGAGTGGGGGAGCAGGGGAGTGGGGGAATTATGAATTATGAATTATGAAGTGGGGAGATGGGGGAGTGGGGGAGTGGGGAAAAAAAAGCGGC
>NZ_JAPZQM010000499.1:0-1418 GCF_027530565.1 Microcystis sp. LE19-10.1B
ACGACCGGCTCCTGACGACCGGCTACTGACTCCTACCCCCAGGAAAAACTTTTTCAGCAGACCCTATTTATTCTTGCCACTTCCTAATTCATAATTCATAATTCCCGCTCCCCCGCTCTCCCGCTCCCCTATACCTTTTAAACAGGATTTAGTATTAGAGGTTTAATCAATAAAAGGGCATCAGCAAATGATGCCCTGTGGCTGAATATTTAAGTATGGTCATTTCAATTAAAATTGAGAATATCAATCCCAGAGTTCATAAGGGTTTTGTCGGTCTAGAGTGTCTCAGACTTATCTGAAATGACTATAGTTACAGATTTGATCCTAAGGATGAAGTATGCTCTTGTGTGCGCTCGTCTCCTGACTCGGAGAATTCTGACTCCCGAAAACGAAAACTTTATACTTCATCATTAAGATAAATCCCCTGCTTAGGCAGTGCGTTTTTTCATACTACCTAGTTCTCGAATGCCTAACCAACCGATCAAACTATAGCAAATCGATAGCAACATACTTTGAATACCAATTCTTAACCACTGTTTCAAAGCCTCTAAGTTAGCTTGGCTTTCTGCCTGTTTTCGTCGATCTTGCAGCTGAGTTTGTAGCTGATTTTTGATCTCATCTAATCGCTGTTTAAACTCCTTCGGTTTTTTGGATAAATCCCGTAAATTAGTTAATTGTTCTCTTTGTTGGCGGAGGGTCTGTAACTGTTCCGTGTTGATCGGTTGTCCTTGGAAACGACCAGTTTCAATCACTTGAGTTCTCTGAGATATCTGCTGTTCTAATAGTTGGGGATTTTGCGATAGAGTATTTAACTGGGCTAAGAAAGCCTGAATTTGTCCCTCTCCTTGGTCAACACCCTGTTCAATTTGAGTCAAAGCGTTGTTTTTAATCTGGTTGATATTATTGATATGAACAGGAATCATCAACAGAAAAACTAAGCCTAACAGTGTGGAAAGAATAAAGATCGGCCAACGCAATTCAAACCGAGATTTTCTAGGAATGACATCTCTATTGTTAGCGTCAATCCAGTAAGCGATTAAAACGAGAACGATACCCAGAAGAGGAACAATTCCTCGATCGACAAAGGTGGTGACGAAACCTACCTGCCATTGGGATTGATTAAATCGATAGGGCAGCGGCAGGATAAACCCATCCAAAAGGAAGGAAATAATGAAAACCAATCCCGCTAATTTCAGGGACAAAGAAGTAAAGCTGTTCATCGAAAAAATGGGTCTGAAACCCCGCCCTTTAGCGATAGCGGAGGGCGGCTTTATATGAGTTAGCGAGAAACAATTAAACCGTTAGAACGACGAATTAACTGAATCTTGCTAACAGCTATCTGTCCCAATCGTTGACCATTGGTATCGCTTACAGATAGCTGTTTTTCGGTATCTCCACTGACATAACCAATCCCTTTG
>NZ_JAPZQM010000079.1:0-3805 GCF_027530565.1 Microcystis sp. LE19-10.1B
TAAATCCTTATCTGGCAAGAGACTTAATTGATTAGCTCGTTCTAGATCGAAAACAATTGACAAAAATCGCCAAATGTCTTTCTATATAAGGGTTTCATCCCTTATAAACCCCCTCCATTGCATAACATAAACCGAAGAACCTCATTTTATTTGCCCCGAACAACAGTAGATTTATCCTCCCCTAGTCCAGTGAAAAGGTGACAGTTAGGGGGGATAAAGCTCAAAAATAATTGACTCATAAGTAGGTAGGCACAATTATTTGTAGGATGGGTTAGCGGTAGCGTAACATGAGCGGGCGTTGGGTTTCATGCTTCAACCCAACCTACGTTCTGGAAACTCTCAACTTAAAACTTACATCTGATAACTGATAACTGATAACTGATAACTGATAACTGAAATTAAACCACTTTAGCGATGGCTGCTTCTAGCTTATCCATAGCCTCATCTACTTCTGTTTCCGAGACAATTAAAGGAGGTACAAAACGGAGAACTTTCGGACCTGCGGGAGCAATTAATAAACCCTCGGCCAAGGCTGCATTAACAATAGTAGATGAAACCAACTCACTTTCTGAATTAATTTCCAGACCATTAATTAAACCCCAACCGCGCACATCGACAAATAGATGGGGATATTGAGAAGCAATCACGCGTAAACGGCTGCGTAACTGTTCCCCTCGCTGCTGGACATTTTCGAGAAGATGATCCCGTTCAATGGTTTGTAATACTGTTAAAGCTGAGGCACAAGCGAAAGGATTACCTCCAAAGGTACTCGCATGACTACCCGGTTCAAACACATCACAGAATTTTCTGCACATCATCGCACCGATGGGAATACCACCCGCTAAACCCTTAGCAGAAGTGAAAATATCCGGTTCCACTCCTAAATTCTCATAACCCCAGAGTTTACCAGTTCTTCCGACTCCCACCTGTACTTCATCAAAGACAAGCAAAATGTTATTTTCGTCGCAAATTTGCCGTAAACGTTGGAAATATTCGATATCCCCTGGACGAACTCCCCCTTCACCCTGCAAGGGTTCCAACATAATCGCGGCCACACGACGATTACCCTCATCGAGATCAGCGATCGCATTTTCCACCGCTTCGATATCATTATAGGGAATATAGGCAAACCCCGGCATCAGGGGTTCAAAGTCTTTTTGGTACTTCGGTTGACCGGTTGCGGTGATGGTAGCTAAAGTCCGACCGTGAAAACTAGCGTGAGCGGTTAAAATAACCGGCTGTTCGAGGAAATCTAGCACCGTATGGGCATATTTCCGTACTAATTTAATCGCCGCTTCGTTCGCTTCCGCACCAGAATTACAGAAAAAGACTTTATCAGCGCAGGAATGATCGACAATCCATTTAGCTAGTTCCCCTTGTTCGGGAATATAGTATAAATTCGAGACATGATGGAGTTTTTGGATTTGCTGGCTAACCACTTCAATTAAAGCGGGGTGTGCGTGACCGAGGGTACAGGTGGCAATTCCCGCAACAAAATCAAGGTATTGTTTACCGGAAGTATCCCAGAGAAGACAGCCTAACCCTTTGGCGATCGCAATGGGAAAACGACCATAAGTATTCATCACATAGCTGTTAAAACTATCTCGATCGAAGGGTTGATTCGGGTTTAAATTGGGAGTGGGATCAACTAGGGTTGGTTCTAAAAGGGTTTCTGGACTCACTGGGGAACTCCTGCGCGATTAGACATAGGGGAAATTATAATCAAATCCGTCTGAGAAGGACGGGTTATTTAGATTAAAAACTGATTTTATTGTAATTTACTAGACAGTCTTAGGGGTGAATTTTGCTTGTCTATCAGTGAAGATAAATATCGTCGTCTGCGTCAGGAATTAATCGGGGGAATTTTTGCCCTGATCGTGGTGTTTTTGCTGGGTACGCTTTGGTATCATCTGATCGAGGGTTGGAGTTGGCTAGATTCGGCCTATATGACGATTAGTACCCTCGCTACCGTCGGTTTTGGCGAAATTAATCCCCTAGGTGAACGGGGACGACTGTTTACAATGGTTTTGATCGTGATGGGAGTAGTTAGCATCGGTTATATTGTTAATCGCTTGACCGAAGCTTTAATTCAAGGCTATTTTCAAGAGGGACTCAAACAGAGACAGGAGAAACGCTTGATCGATCGACTATCGGAACACTATATCATCTGTGGTTTGGGTCGCACGGGTAGACAGGTGGCGATCGAATTTCACGCCGAAAATATTCCTTTTGTAGTCATTGATACAGACCCCCTACAGGTAAATCGGGCCAAAGAATTAAATTATATTGTTGTTCAAGGAGATGCCACCTTAGATAAATCTTTACAAATGGCAGGAATCGAACGCGCTATTTGTATTGTGGCCGCTTTAACTTCCGATGCGGAGAATTTATATACAGTTTTGTCTGCTAAAACTCTTAATCCGAAAATTCGCGCCATTGCTAGGGCCAGTACCGAAGAAGCAGTACAAAAATTACAACGGGCCGGGGCCGATGCGGTAGTATCTCCCTATATTACCGGCGGTAGAAGATTAGCGGCCGCAGCCCTACGACCCCAGGTGATGGATTTTGTCGATGGGATTTTAACTGGAACCGATCGATCGTTTTATATGGAAGAATTTTTAATCGATCCGAGGACTTGTCCCTGTGTCGGTTTAAGTCTTAGTCAAGCACATTTAAGATCTCGATCGGGGGCGTTAGTTTTAGCTATACGTCGCGCCGATGGTACGCTAATTGGGGGACCGACTGGCGATACGGAATTAATGGCCGGGGATCTGTTAATTTGTATGGGAACGGCCGAACAATTACGCAGTTTAACTCAGATTTTAATCCCCATGCGATCGGATGGTTTACGTTTACCGAAGCATTAGTTAGGGTTTGCGCCAAAAAGTTTGTAGGATGGGTTAGTGGTAGGGTAACATGAGCGGGTGTTGGGTTTCATGCTTCAACCCAACCTACGTTCTCTAGAAGACTTATCACCAATTTTCTTGAGCTTTCCCTTCCGTTTTGTTTAGACAAAATATAATAAATATTAGTGACAGCATGACCAGAAATATATCCTTGAGTTTTACCTGTCTTAACTGTATTTAATGCTTGTACAGATGCTGGAAAATGTGGTTCACGCTTACCCAAAACATCTAGCAATACATCACTGTCGAATAAGACTCGTTTCACCGATACTTCTCCACTAAATAATCAATATACGATTCTTTTGGGTCTTCTGGTCCTAAATCGACAACCCCCACTAAGTCTCTTGTCCAAGGATCAAGATCGCTTAAATCATCTGTTAGGGAATGAGAAGTAGTTTCTGAGGATACATTCTGACGAAAAACACGCCCATATTCTAATGCTTTCTCAAAATCTTCCTGATCAGAAATTGATCCAGAAAGATTATCTAACCAGTTTTCAGACGAAGATTTTTCAGTTTCCAAATCGACCAAACCTGTTAAATTTTGTGTAGAGGCATCAATATCATTGAAATTATCTGCTAGGGAATGATAAGTAGTTTCTGAGGATACATTCTTAGGATTAAATCGCTCTTGAATTCTGAAAATTATTAAACTGTAATAGGCTCTCAGTTGGGTGACTAAATCGGATGTTTCAGTATCTTGGAAATATTCGGTTATAGTACGATTAGAAACCGATAGAGCATTTTTAGCTCCCTGGTAAATTTGGCTCTTCGGGAATTGTTATGCAAATAATTAACTTAAAATAAAATTCGATGAGAGCAACTACGCTCAAAAGTAGCTGAAATTCATACAGGAAAGGACTTAAGGCACAAATAGGTTAATACCAAAAGATAGACAAT
>NZ_JAPZQM010000144.1:0-7330 GCF_027530565.1 Microcystis sp. LE19-10.1B
ATTGGAGTGATTGAGGGGAAAATTCAGGTACTTTTTCCCTGAAAATTAGGTAGTTGACCACCTGAAAATCGGTAAAACCCTACACCCCACACCCCACACCCCACACCCTGCCCCCAGGGAAAACTTTTTCAGCAGACCCTAGTTAGTTGCTGGGTTGGGATTGTTTACTGTTTAATTACAACTATAGCAATAGTCAATAAATTGTGAAAAAGCATCAAATCTTTTCAATTCGTTAAAATTAAATATTAACAGGGTCAATATATAATCTCTTATCTAAAATTGGTGTTTTTTGAATATTATTGACTTTGGCAATTGCTGATTCTAAACATAGCTGGTTTTCTGAAGATACAAACAGCCTACTGCTTTCCAATACCTCAAATGCTACCTCTCTAGAAATTTGTTCTATTACCTCTTGGCTAACTTGATTATTTAAGTTGATAAAATTAATTATATCCTCTATAATAACTTTACCAAATTTATTCTTAAATTTTCTTTTTTGTCTTAATACTTTCTGAAATAGCTTGGCTTTGACACCTATTTTTTCAATAATATCAGCATTATAAAAAGGTACGCCAAGAACGTTAGATTCTTGTCCTACAATTAAAACAATTCTTGCTTGCTGCTTGCTGACTCTTGCCAGTTCCTTTAAAATGTCACCCATATCTAAACAGTATTGTACTACAGTGTAAAAACGATTACTCCTATTTGCTCTATTAGAACCAATTTCTGACTTGGCTATCTTGAGTAAATCCCATCCTAAGATTTCAGCAGATTGACGATAATTTTGATGGTAATTAAAAACATTTATATAGGGTGGAGAAGTCACAACAAAATCTATCTGATTATTTTTTAGTGGTAGAGAACGAGCATCAGATAATTCAACCCTGATCGGCTTTTGAGAGTAAGGTAGCTTAGTAATTATATTGCTAAGATGTAAAAATTTTTTCTGAATAAATTCCTGAGTAATTTTATTGTTACACACATCAAAAATGATTACTAAAGCATCAAATAAAACCTTTGACCGATCCGGTAGCATATTCCTAGTATTTTGCAATTTATCTACTAAATTTTCTACTTGGTCACTGACTTCAAAAATTCTCAAAGGAAATTCTTGATCGAGGATATTTCTCAGGTTTTTAAGAACTTCTTTTTTTTGAGAATCATTGATAAATTCATAGGTACGACTCATGATATAAGCAGCGGGATTAATCTCAAATCCATAAGCTTCTAGGGATAAATAACTTGCCTCTAGCAAAACAGTTCCGCTACCCACAAAAGGATCGAGGATGACCGAATTAGATGGGCAATAGAAACTTAAAATAGTCTCTATCAGTTGGGGTGAAAACTGACCTCGCCAAACAAATAAATTGGCTCTAGTTTTATCAATAATGTCAAGTTTGTCTTGGGGTATAGGTTGATCAAAATCTGGCAACTTTCAATCTCCCTCTATTGCTAAGAACAAAATTAAAGTTCTACTTTATCTAGAGAACAAACACCATAAAATGTCGGGGCTGAACAGGGTTCAACCCCTCAATATTTTCCTACTTACGTCCCGGAACTGTATATTTAAAATTCATCGGGCCAGTATAACCAGAAACCTCAGCCAATTTCTCTAATCTTTGGGTTCCCGAATATTCTTGACCCTTAATAATCCAAGTGGGGAAACCTTTAATTCCGGCATCGCGACAAGCTTGAGGATTACCATTAACCCCTTGGGGATCACATTCGATATAAACCCCTTCTTTTTTGAGGATTTCTCCCGCTTCCTTACCAAATAACTGTTTTTGATCGTAACAGTGGGGACACCAAAAAGCCCCGTATTCTTTCGCACCAATTGCTTTTAAATGTTTAGCCAGGGCGATTTCTGCTTTTCCCGAAACCGTGGTTACTTCCCAACCGTAGGGAGGTTTAGCCGCTGTCATTGGCCGGGTAATTTCTTCTTTTCCTGCTGCCACCGTGGGGGAATTTACTCCTGCGTAAACCGCTAAAGTTCCCACAAAAGTAATCATTGCCACTACAACCATCGGCAGTATAATTTGTCCTAAACCTTCCCATTCGCGACCGATAATTGTGAGAATTAATAGGGTTAAAGCGAACAAAGCTGAAGTGATGCAGTAGGGACACAATTCCTTTAATTCCGTGGCTAGAATATACATTAAATAACCACTAAATACCGCCATCGCCGTCGCCCCCGCTAACAGCAATAACCAGGTATTATTTTCTAAACTTTTGCGGAGATTTTTCTGAGTTTCCCCATTGATAAATAGAGGACTGAGGGCAAAAACCGCCATGGCAATATAGGCCAAAAAACCGAACAAACTCAAGGGCAGCCCGAAAACCGTAGCGTAGGGACTATTAAGAACACCACTACAACCAGCCCCATCACTAGCCCCGGCGGTACAGGCAGCAGCCCCTCCCGTCAGTTTGGTAATGGTTAAATAGCCAGTCAGAATCGCCCCCACGATCGAAACGCCCCCAATTAGAGGCCGGGAGTAGCGATGAATCCAAGGTACAGAACGACGACGCATAATATTATTTAGATTAAATTACAGCAGAATTCAGGAGTCAGGAGTCAGGAGAGAAATCTCAATGCACTTTGTTGAAAGGAAAAATTCCCTAACCATATTGTGTTAATTAGGACGTTTTCAATTCCTAAAAACTTAGGCTCGCTGACGACCGATAACTATCCGCCATTCTAGCAAGGGGTTATGTGGACAGAGGCAAAGAAGGGAGAGAATTATCAATTTTTGCCTTTTGATCGTTGATCTGCCGGGCTGTTTCCACAAATTGCGACACCCGGATCGGATCCACCGGTTCAGTAATTTTGCCATGACGCTTGAGGGAACTAGCCACGATCACCCCATCAGCAGCCGGCAGTAACCGCCCGATATTGTCCAGATCAGCCCCGCTGCCGATAAAAACCGGTGTTCCCTTGGCCGCCGCCACTGCCAGTTCCAAATCCTCAAAACTAGGGGGGCTACCGGTGGACCAACCGGAGAGGATTACCCCGTCTGCTAGTCCCCGTTCGATCGTATCTTGCACTGCCGTAGTCAGATTAGGAGTTCCCAGGGGGCGGGCGTGTTTAACCAAAACATCCGCTAAAATTTTGACCTCAGACCCCAATTCGCGCCGATAACGCAAGAGTTCGTGGGCTTGACCCTCAATAATGCCCTGATCGGTGGCCATAACCCCCGTTAGCACATTAACCCGAATAAATTGGGCATTAACACAGGTAGCGATCGCTAAAGCACTATGGGCATCATTGCGGAGAACATTAAGACCAATCGGTAGGACCACCAGATTTTTAATGCGATCAACAATTAAAGTCATGGCACTAACCACGGCGGGATCCACCTGTTGCTTAGTAAAGGGGGCATCAAAAAAATTCTCGATAATCAAACCATCAACACCACCGGCAGCCAAAGCCGTCGCCTCCTGTTCAGCCCGCTCGATCACCGTCTTGAGACTGCCACCCCAACGGGGGGAAGTGGGCAGGGGGGCGAGATGAACCACGCCAATAATCGGGTTTTTTGTCTTGAAAGTTGCAATTAAGTTCACAGCGTATACTACTCTTAGCGTCCCCAACCATGCGCCGCTCACCCATTTTAACAGGGTGAAGGCCTACCCACGGTTCCACGGGGGGGGAAATTATTTTAACTTAGTGCCAGCATTCGTCCCTCGCACTTAGTGCGATGGGACGGGGCTTTTCAAGGGGCGAAGTAATTCGCCCCACAGTTCCCCTCATCAATGCTGACTTTGTATATAGACAATTCCAAAAAACTATGTTATCATAAACGGGTCTTGACCACTATTCCTTAAGCGATAACCGAGCTTCGGGGGGTCGTGTTGCAAGAAAAAGTGTGGGTCTTAGGAACTAGGACTCCTGCCTGGGTCGGGAAGGTAAGACTTGCTATCTTTCGAGGTAGAAAGCGCATCCCATTGAAGCAGGAAGCTCTCAAATCCGTTGAGAGTAGTTCACAATGTCTTAACATTAAAAGAGAAGTTTAAGATTTGGTTGATACTCGATCGCATGGGCAATAAGCCAACCATCGCTATCTCACACCTAGGCTGTGAGAAAAACCGGATCGACTCCGAGCATATGTTAGGACTGCTGGCCAAGGCCGGCTATCCCGTAGATAATGACGAGGAGTTGGCCGATTACGTTATCGTTAATACCTGTAGTTTCATTCAAGCAGCTAGAGAAGAATCCGTTCGCACCCTCGTGGAACTGGCGGAAGCTAATAAAAAAATTATTATCTCCGGCTGTATGGCCCAACATTTCCAAGATGAACTCCTGACGGAATTGCCGGAAGCCGTGGCCATTGTCGGCACGGGGGATTATCAGAAAATTGTCGAGATCGTCGAACGGGTAGAGACGGGAGAACGAGTCAAGGAAGTCAGCGCCGATCCCACTTTTATCGCCGACGAAAATCTGCCCCGTTATCGCACCACCAGCGAGGGAGTCGCCTATCTGCGGGTGGCCGAAGGCTGCGATTATCGCTGTGCTTTCTGTATTATTCCCCAGCTGCGCGGCGATCAGCGATCGAGATCGATCGAGTCCATTGTGGCCGAAGCGCGACAATTGGCCAGCCAAGGGGTGCAAGAATTAATTCTCATTTCGCAAATAACAACCAATTATGGGTTAGACTTATATGGCGAACCCAAATTAGCGGAACTCTTGCGAGCGCTGGGAGAAGTCGATATACCTTGGATTCGCGTTCACTACGCTTACCCGACCGGGTTAACGCCAAAGGTTATCGAGGCGATCCGAGAGACCCCGAATGTTTTACCCTATCTAGACTTGCCGCTACAGCATTCCCATCCCGACATCCTGCGGGGGATGAACCGTCCCTGGCAAGGACGAGTCAACGATGGCATTATCGAGCGGATCAAGCAAGCTATCCCGAACGCGGTTTTACGAACGACTTTTATCGTCGGTTTCCCCGGAGAAACCGAGGAACATTTCAGCCATCTGCTGGAATTTGTCAAGCGTCATGAGTTCGATCACGTCGGGGTGTTTACCTTCTCCGCCGAAGAAGGTACAGCCGCTTTTGACCTGCCCGATCCAGTGCCACAGGCAATTATGGACGAACGCCGCGAAAGGTTGATGTTAACTCAGCAACCGATCTCGGAACGCAAAAATCAAGCTTATATCGGTCAAACTGTCGATGTTCTCATCGAACAGGAAAACCCAGAAACAGGAGAATTAATCGGGCGCTCCGCTCGTTTTTCCCCGGAAGTGGATGGCTTGGTTTATGTGACAGGGGAGGCGATTCTAGGTGCGATCGTACAGGTCCGAATCACTGCGGCCGATACCTACGATCTCTACGGCGAAATAGTCTAATTTTTCCATTTTTCTTATTTAATTCCCACAAAACAATCCCTATGACCACTGGTTTCAACAATTTAGGTTTATCCGATAGCCGTCTTCAACACCTAGAAACGCTTGGATTCACCACCCCCACGGAAATTCAAACCAAAGCCATCCCTCTCCTTCTAGAAGGGCATGACATGGTAGGAATGTCACAAACGGGAACCGGCAAAACCGCCGCCTATTCCCTGCCTTTACTGGAACGCATGGACACCAAAAATCCTAACGTTCAAGCTTTAATCCTCACCCCCACCCGGGAATTAGCCCAACAGGTGGCCAGCGCCATCAAAGATTTCTCTGATGATCGTCGTCTCTTTATCCTGACAGTCTGTGGTGGTCAATCCATGGAACGTCAGATCCGCAGTCTGGAAAAAGGTGTCCAGATTGTGGTCGGGACTCCCGGCCGGGTAATCGATCTGCTCGATCGCAAAAAACTCCATCTCGAATCCTTAAACTGGGTAGTCCTCGATGAAGCGGACGAAATGCTCAGTATGGGTTTTATCGATGATGTGAAGAAAATTCTGCAAGCATCCCCCTCCACCCGTCAAACCGCCTGTTTCTCGGCAACTATGCCCCGGGAAATCCGCGATTTAATCGCTAATTTCTTGAAATCTCCCGTTTCTGTGACGGTTTCTCAACCCCAGGCCGCTCCTGCTAAGATCGAGCAGAAAATTTATCTGATCCCTCGCGGTTGGACGAAATTAAAAGTCCTGCAACCCCTGTTAGAGATCGAACCCCTAGAATCGGCGATTATTTTCGTCCGCACCAAGCAAACCGCGGCCGAATTAACCAGCAAACTGCAAGAAGCGGGGCAAACGGTGGATGAATACCACGGTAACTTAAGCCAAGTGCAACGGGAACGACTGGTGCAACGTTTCCGCGAGGGCAAAATTAAATTAGTGGTAGCCACGGATATCGCAGCCCGCGGTCTAGATGTGGAAAATCTCAGCCACGTTATTAACTATGATCTGCCGGATAATGCCGAAACCTATATTCACCGCATTGGCCGCACGGGCCGCGCTGGTAAAACGGGAACTGCTATATCTTTAGTAGAACCGATCGATCGGCGTTTGTTGCGTCAGATTGAACAGCGTCTGCGTCAACGTCTGGAATCTAGTCCCATTCCTAGCCGCACCGAAGTGGAAGCAAAACGCCTGGCCAAGCTGCAAAATCAGCTAAAAGAGGCTTTATCGGGGGAACGTATGGCTTCTTTCTTGCCTTTAGTGCGGGATTTAAGTGAAGAATACGATCCCCAAGCGATCGCGGCGGCTGCCCTGCAAATGATCTACGATCAAAATTGTCCCCAGTGGATGAAAACCGATTGGGAAGTTCCCGCACCGACGAGCAGTAAACCGGTGATTAATAAAACTCCCCGCAGTGGTGGTAGTAAGTACCCCTCTAAGTCGAATAACCGTCCTTCCCTGGACAAAAAAATCGTCTTTCAGGAACGTTAATTTTTAGTTCTTGAATAGATAACTTTAAGAGTTGATAGACCGTTTTGGTTCTATCAACTTTTTTTTGTCAGGTAATTTCCCAGTACGTCGTCGAAAGCATTCTACATAATTTTATAGCTAAACTTTTGATAATTGATTCTAATCAAGTATTTGGGCTTTGTTTGACATTTTTGCTGATAATTACTATATAATTGTCTTAAATGAATAAATTTGAACATTTAATATGTCGAGTTCGTCAGAACCTTATCGTGGGAGGGTACAAGCTCAAGGAGACGATATCCAGCAAGAGGGTGGATACAGTTGTTCTTGGGCAAGAAAAAATCCTGTTACTGCTAAAGAAGGATTATCATTTCTTGCTAATATTGGCTCTTCTGGTTTCTGTGTGGAAACGGGGTCTATACTGATAGTTTCTTCAGCAAAATACTCCTAAAAGTCTTTCCCAGTAAATATTTCACGATTCTATAAGCAAAAATTATCACACAAAGTCGAGAAGAGCCTAATATTA
>NZ_JAPZQM010000385.1:0-4711 GCF_027530565.1 Microcystis sp. LE19-10.1B
AAATCCTTATCTGGCAAGAGACTTAATTGATTAGTTCGCTCTAGATAAGAAATAATTGACAAAAATCGCTAAATGCCTTTCTATATAAGGGTTCCATCCCTTATAACCCCCGTCCATTGCATAACACAAACCGAAGAGCCATATTCTCCTGGGACAATTCTTGGGGGACGCAGACCCAATGTTCTCTGGCTCCCAGGTCAATTCCCGCCGCCTTGGCATTGATGATATTTAACTTCTGGTCACTACTTTGGGTTTTTGGGGACTTGTTTCGGGATTTGGTCATGGCTTTGTTGGCTCCGAGTTATGATCGGGGAAGTACCCTGGTTCTAGGAAGGGTTTTTTACTTGATTCTCGACCACGGGTTCACGAGTTAATCCTCGTCTCGGCAATTCTTTTTTCCTCTTTCCTAGGGACCTTTGCTGATAATCGGGTCTAATGACACCATTGTTACTCCGGTTTGAGTTCAGGATACTTCCAGATTTATAAGATCAGGGCTTCCCCCTAGTTTCTCTTTTTCTTTTTAGGGCGCTTTGCGTCCTTCAGGAGCTAATAACTGATAACTGATGCTTACTCCCTTTGATTCCCCCAGATCTTTACATTGGCAGCAAAGCTTGCGATCACCAATTATTCGTCAATTGGAGATATTTAGCTTTACAACGCAGTTTTTGACTTTTTTGATCTGGGATCGTTTAACGGGGGCTAATAGGGGCAAAAAACGGCAAAGGAGAGCGAAATGGTTAGTAGATCGCCTCATGAATTTAGGACCAACTTTTATTAAAATTGGACAATCTTTATCGACGCGAGCAGATTTAATTCCGCTCGAATATATCGAACAATTAACCCAATTACAGGATCGAGTTCCCGAATTTAATAGTCAAGAAGCGATCCGAGTTATCGAAACAGAATTAGGACAACCCCTAGATAATTTATTTGCAAGTTTTAGCGTTTCTCCCCTCGCTTGTGCCAGTTTAGGACAAGTGCATCGAGCGCAGTTATTAAGTGGGGAAGAGGTGGTTATTAAGGTACAAAGACCGAATCTAGAAGGACTATTTAATCTCGATTTTGAATTGTTGCATCGTCTCACCCGTTGGTTAAATGTTTTCCCCGTAGTGAAAAAATATAATTTAGAAGCTATCTATCAAGAATTCTTTGAGCTACTCTTTCAAGAAATCGATTATATTCATGAGGGGAAAAATGCTGATCGCTTTCGGGAAAATTTTAAGAATTATCCCCAGGTAAAAGTCCCTTTAGTTTACTGGCAATATACCACTCGCAAGGTATTAACTTTGGAGTATGTGCCGGGGATTAAAGTTGATGATCGAGAGACTTTAATAGCTAATAATATTAACGTCGATGGTATTATTCAACTGGGGATCTGTTCCTATCTCAAACAACTATTACAGGATGGTTTTTTCCAATCAGACCCCCATCCAGGTAATATGGCAGTTAGTCAGGAAGGGGAGTTAATTTTCTACGATTTCGGCACGATGTTCGAGTTAAAGTCCGTCGCTAAAGATCAAATGATCGAAACCTTTTTCGCTATCTTGAGAAAGGATACAGAAACAATCTTAAAAACTTTGATGTATATGGGGTTAATTGAACCCGTTAGAGATCTACAACCCATACGAAATATCGTGCAGTTTCTTTTAGATGAATTTCGCGATAAACCGGTAGATGTGAGGGTCTTTGAACAAATTAGCGATCAAGTGTATTTAATGTTTAAACAGCAACCTTTTCGCTTACCTCCCCAAATGACTTTTATTATTAAATCTGTCACCACTTTGGATGGAATTGCCCGCTCTTTAGATCCCCAGTATAATTTATTAGCAGCTAGTCAACCTTTTGTGAAAAGTCTAGCAGTATCAGGAGGAACTACCAACACCATGCTTATCCTAGCTAATCAAGCGCGCACTTTTCTTAAACAACAATGGCAAAAAGGTAATAAAAACGAGAGAATACTCCGTCAATTAGAGGAAAAAATCGAGCGAGGAAATTTAGTTTTTCAAGTTAAGTCACGGGAAAATGAACGACTTCTGAAAAGAATTTATCTGGGAATTAAAGTATTAATTAATGTCTGTCTATTGGGATTTAGCCTTATATCAGCCATATTTTTATTAGACACTAACTATAGCAAACTAGCCATTATTCCCTTCAGTTTAGCGGGTTTATTTGGTTTATTTTTTCTGCGTTCTTCCATGGACTTATTGATTCAGGAAAGATTAGATAAAATGTTAGATAAGTAAATAATTATCATCTTTAATTAGTAGATGGCTTTTGTTATCGGCAACAAAAATTAAAGTTTGACAGGCTGTCTGTTGACAAGATTTTCCAGAAGTTATCATAATGAAAATGTTTTCATTGCACCCAGCAGCAAGAGGACAAGAAAATGTTGTTAAAATCTTTAGCCCTTGGTTCCCTTGTCGGATTATCCTTAGTTACATCTATCCCAGTCTTGGCTAATCCTTCCCTTTCTCCAGTACAAACTAACGAAGCAATAATCGCTGTCGGTCAACAAAAATCCGATTTATTTGTTAATTTAACCACCGATGATCCTTGGCGAGCTGCAATGGCCATTGGTGTCGCCACCAATATGTTGAAAAAAGGTCACTCAACCACTATTTTTTTGAATATTACAGGGGTACACTTGGCTGCGAAGACAATTCCTCAACACACTAACGGTATCACCGGTAAAACCCTGCAAGCAATGTTAGTAGATTTCATCAGTCAAGGGGGAAAAGTCTTAATTTGTCCCTCCTGTATGAAACAAGCAGCAATAAAACCCGAAGATCTAATTGCCGGTGTGGTGACAAGTTCCCCCGATTCCCTAGAAGCAAATTTATTTAACGAAACGGTTAAAGTAATTAGCTGGTAAATCTAGCATTTTCTAGAGAATCTAGAGACCTTAACAATAAGGTCTCTATTATTAGTAGATTTATTTTTGCTTAAAAGAGCGGCCGCTCTTGACTCAGTCGTTATACCATTTTTCTTGGTTCGTGGACCGCCCTCCCAGAAAGCTAATCTGTTGACTATCTAGGGTTTGCTGAATATTACTGGAAGCCTACTAGAAAACGGTTTTGGCACTTTTTTAGTCAAAAAAGTGCCAGAGACAAACGTTGAGAAATCGATACGAGGGACTCATACTAAATCCGTTGAGTATAGGCTACATATCAGGACAGGCACTCATGCACTCTTGCAATAGGCAAGAGGAGCAATAAATAATCAGTCTTTAATAACCGGATTTAGTATCCTATCTTGATTCGGCAACGCTGGCACTCAAATTAATATCCGTAACCATAGATAAAAAACTATATAAATCTAACTAATCATTTACTTTAGTAATTGGTATTTTACAAATCGCTGAAAGCAAGTCACCATAGGAATTAAGCAAATGCAGTTCCGAATCAAATCCTGTGGGAGATAGAAATTATGGTTGCTTTAATCACCCCAAAACCCGCTAAAACCAGCCGTTTAACCACACAAATCCAAGAAATCGCCGAAAATACTTTTACCTTGCGCTGTTTGGATTGGGATCGCGATCGTTTTGATATCGAATTTAGTTTAGAAAACGGTACCACTTATAACTCTTTTGTTATTCAAGGGGAAAAAACCGCCCTAATTGACACATCTCACCGCAAATTCGATCGCCTTTATCTGGATGAATTAACTAAACTAATCAACATCAATCATCTTGATTATTTAATTATCAGTCACACCGAACCCGACCACAGTGGTTTAGTCAAAGAGGTTTTGGAATTAGTCCCAGAAGTTACCGTGGTGGGGGCAAAAGTTGCCATGCAATTCCTCGAAAACATGGTACACAGACCCTTTAAACAGTTAATAGTTAAAAGTGGTGATACTTTAGATTTAGGTAATGGTCATGTCTTAGAATTTGTTGCAGCCCCTAATCTTCATTGGCCCGATACTATCTTCACTTTTGATGCTAAAACTGCCACCCTTTTTACCTGTGATGCCTTCGGAATGCACTTTTGTGATGATCAAACCTATGATCGAGAAAAAGACCTGCTAGAAGGCGATTTTCAAACCTATTATGACTGTCTGATGCGACCGAATGCTCGTTCGGTTTTAGGGGCAATTAAAAGGATCGAGAAATTTGAGATTAATCTCATTGCCACTGGTCACGGTCCCCTATTAAAACACCATATTTCTGATTGGGTGGGACGCTATCAAACTTGGAGTCAAGAACAAACTTCTGCCGATACTTTAGTGGCTATATTCTTTACCCAAGATTACGGACAAAGCGAACATTTAGCTACTATGATTAGTCAGGGTTTGACTAAAACTGATGTGGTGACAGAATTAGTCGATATGAATAATGCTGATCCCCACGAAGTCAGAGAATTAATCAATCAGTCTAAGGGAGTTGTCATCGGAATGCCTCCCCAATCTTCCCCGATTAACCAGACGATTTTAAGCACAATTCTTGCTTCAATTAATGGCAAACAAGCGGTAGGATTATTTGAGTCAGGAGGTGGGGAAGATGAACCAATTTTTCCCTTGAGAAATAAATTACAGGAAATCGGGGCGATCGAAGCTTTTCCTCCTCTTTTAGTGGCTCTTCGGGACTTGTTATGGTTCGATAGGGGGGCATAAATCGACTCAATCCTTATCTGGCAAGAGATTTAATTGATTAGTTCGCTCCAGATCGCAAACAATTGACAAAAATTGCGGCAATGTCTGTCTCTATAAAGGT
>NZ_JAPZQM010000223.1:0-1748 GCF_027530565.1 Microcystis sp. LE19-10.1B
ACCTCTGCTCTTTCTTCTTCTTTAAGAGCTTTTTGTAAGTTTTTCTTTTCTTCTAAGTCTAGGAAATCTTTGGCTGGCATAAGTAGGATTTTTCTCAAGTTACTATTTCTATTTTAGGTGGTTTAAGTGCGTTTTAGCTTACAATGCACAGCAAAGCAAAGGATTAAGCCGCCATCACTACTACCGAATCACCACCTACATCTGCACCACATCGATAGAAATCACGCTAATGGTCGAGCCAATAATCTTTTGGCAGTACACGAATCATGCCACGATTACATCCACAGGTGCAAAAGTGAAAGCTAAGATTATCGGGAGCCGAGTGCGGTGAAAGTCGCACGCTCGGCTCTAAGAGAGAGGTGCGGAGGATAATATCTCCCATCGACTCTACCCACCTTATCTAATGTTCAAAATTCGTGCGTTACGCTAACGCTAACACACCCTACTGGACTGTTTCAGTTAAGTATGGTTCTGATTTACTCTTTAATCCTAGTCTTCGTCAACAGGTGTTAGGTGTAACAGAAATTGCCAAAAACGTTATCGGAATGACGGTAGATACAGTTATCGATTTGGCTGACCAATTAACCCCACCCAGAGAGGTTGTTACCTTTGAAGTAACTAATGATATTAACGCTTTTGAAGAATATCTACGCCATGGTATTTTTGAAGCTGCAGGATTTGAGTCCTACTGTATTCAAGAATTAAGAGGATTAGTGGATATTTTTCGAGAAAAAGAAGGAACATGGGCAGGTGTCGCTCAAAACGAATGGTATAAAGAGAATCCTCAGCTTGTAGCAGAATTACCCGCTAATTTGCAATCTCAAGAATTTAATTTAGAAGTTAGTGAACGACTGAGACAATTAGCAATTGCCTTGAAAAGAAATAGTTCCTCTCAGTAGCGTTAGCTATAGCAAAGCACCGCTATTATTGCGACGATGGCGGTGAATTACGGTGATTTGGGGATGTGGATTAAGCTTCGCTAATCCTAATTAGGGTTTGCTGAAAAAGTTTTTCCTGGGGGCAGCGTGTGGGGTGTAGGGTGTGGGGTTTTACCGATTTTGAGGTGGTCAATTACCTAATTTTCAGGGAAAAAGTCCCTGAATTTTCCCCCCGCTCACTCCCATGTCCGGTACTTTTTGATTTCCAAAAAGGTCTAAAAGTCTTATCCAGCAAGATTTTTAGATTTATTCAGCCAACCCTAATTAAATCTCCACCTCTTAAACTACAAATCGACTATTAAAAGTAAATCCGTAGTCAATTACTCATAACTTCGGTGGCCGATTGTAACCTTTAAGGTGTTTGTCCAAAGACCATATATAGACGCGGCGGCCTAGATTTTGATCACAAATTCTTTGCCAATCATGAATGATAGAAAGGTCTCCCAGTCCCCTACCTTGCATCGCTTCATCAGGAAACTCTTTTAACCATCCTTGCAGGTCTTCTTTCTTTAGAAAACTAATGGGGGTGAAGGGAGATTTTCCTTCAAGAGCTTGTGTTACCTGATTTACAAATTTTTCTGCACAAATACGTCGCTGATTGCCATCTACCTTTTTGGCCTTGGCAATATGATTGCCAGTTTCCAGAATGGTCGCCATTGGCAAAAAAAGAGGGTTCTTCGGTTTGTCTTATGCAATGGACGGGGTTATAAAGAATGAAACCTTTATAGAGACAGACATTGCCGCAATTTTTGTCAATTGTTTGCGATCTGGAGCGAACTAATCAATTAAATCTCTTGCCAGATAAGGATT
>NZ_JAPZQM010000027.1:0-3751 GCF_027530565.1 Microcystis sp. LE19-10.1B
CAATTGTCTATCTTTTGGTATTAACCTATTTGTGCCTTAAGTCCTTTCCTGTATGAATTTCAGCTACTTTTGAGCGTAGTTGCTCTCATCGAATTTTATTTTAAGTTAATTATTTGCATAACAATTCCCGAAGAGCCAATGTTTCTTACCTTGTTAATAGTACATCAAAAAAATACGAATTAGATGAACTTAAAAAACTTGTCACCATGTTTCCTCAGTTTAAAAAACTAGCTGAACAGCGTATAGAAGCCATCCGAGAAAGAAAAGAACGAGAAGAAAGATACATAGAAGAAAGAGAAAGAGAAGAACGAGAAGAACGAGAAGAAAGAGACAGAAATAGAATGGTGGTCAAACCAAGGAACAATGTATTATTGATGAAATTCTTCCATCAGTTCTTGTAAACGTTCTTGTTGCTGTTTGCTGAATAAATTATCAGGACGGAAACGCTGTAAAATCACTAATGTCTCACCCATATTTTCACCTTCAGCAGTTAAACTTGTTTCCATAAGATCCAGTGCTTGACCTGGAGTCAAACCACTTGTTTCTTGGTTGCCACAAATTGCTTTATATGTCAAGGTTTTTCCTGCAAATTCTGGAACAATTGTGATAGTAGTCATGGTTTAAACAGTAAAGCGAATTTTGCAAGCTCATCCAAAATAATTTGGCTTTTCCATACTTGTTATGCACTTTAACATACTAACCGTAGGTTGACTTGAGCAATAATAACTTTTGTCTGTCAAATATTAGCGACGCTTGAGGGAAACCCAACCACACCAATGTCGTCAAGAATGTTGGGTTTCGCTCAAACCATTGAATCGAGAAGGTTTCCCCTAAGTATTAAAGCGCTCAACCCAACCTACAAGCTGTCAAATTTCTCCTAAGTATTAAATCGCTCAACCAAACCTACAAGCTTCTATCTGATAACTGATAACTGATTAAGATTTCACTCCCAAGTTAAAGAAAATCGTTCCCCGACGCACAGAATTTTCGCTACCTTGGCTGCTAATAGTAAGAGAACGCAGATTATTAAATAAAGGCTTAATCGACAATTCTAACACCCGCACGATCGGGAATTTCGACTCAATAACTGGTTGCAATTGTCGCCAATCGACGTAAAAATAACCATCATTTTCTGCGGGTAAAGCAGTAATTGCCTGTCGAAACTTACCACTACTTAAGATGGGGTTTTTCTGTGCAGATAAAGCTAAACCCATCGCTTCCACAGAACTAGCGATAATTTCATAATTATCGACCCTAGTATGCACTCCCGTCACGAGCGTCTCTAGTTGCGCTTTTCCTCCCGGGACCGCCGTGGTTAACTTTGTCCAAGCTGTCACCGATCGATCGAGTAAAGGCAGATTAATCACATTATAGCCGCGACTGCGGGCCAACTCATCCAAATGAGAGATCGCACTGTCCACCTCTACCCCCATCACCCGTTCCCCTACAAAAACACTATCGGGTTCCATCCCCTTTGAACTAGGCACGAGAGCGAGGCTATATTCGCCTCTAACCCAGCTAAAAACGTCTTCAGGCAAATTTAAACCTAAAGGCGACTGGAAGCGGTTTAAGACCTGTGTTATTAATTCCTGTAGGGGACTATCTGCTTCTAACCCCTCCTCTACCTGAGTCCAAAACCGATTTAAATCCCGACTAGCGGCGACTAAAAGGCTATTTTCGCCGATAAAAGATAATGCTCCCACGGGACTAGATAAAATTGGTGCTTGGTCATCCTGTCCTAAGACTCCAATTAAGGCGGTTTGAGCGACTATTCCCCCGGATTTGAGGGTAAAAGCCGTGGCTAATCGTTGTTTTGCTTCGGGACTCTCCGGGACGGGTTGATTAGCTATCCAAGCCGATAACGGGGGTAAATTGCCGTAAACGATAGCTATACGCGGTTCGGTGATATTTTTGAGGGCTTCTCGGTAATCGGGGCTATTTTTTAGGTTTAAATCCGGTACTTGCACGTTATTAAGTGCCTCGCGCAAAACCTTGATATTATTGGCAAAAAGCACCGTATCACCCACCACGGCACTAGCGAGAAAACGATTATTATCTCCTGCGGTCAAGGGACGTTGATAAATGAGGTTAACTCCCTTGTAGAGTTCAAAAACGAGGTCAAATTTGCCCGAAACCGCCTGTTTTGAGTAGGAAGCTTGCAGAAATTCCTTAGCGCGTTCACCATCTTTACTTTGAATTGCCAAAAGATAACCCGGTTGGATACCATTATCGGTATCGCGATCGAAATCTAGGGAAGTAACAGCGAGGGTAATTTCTTCCCCTAACCAGGGTTTGATTTCCTTTTGATAATTTAATCCCGTTTTACCGAGCAGACTTTTTTCTAAATCCTTAATTTCTTGGTGGGAACGTCGTCGATTAGCCGGTGTAGCGATTAATTGACCAAAAGACTCTAAACGTTCGGGATTGACCAGCAAGGATACCATAACCGGGGCCTGTTTCGGCACAAAAATCGCCGCCGCCGGTTCCCGCAGCACCCCACCTTTGAGCAAAGACAGAGGACTATCGGCGAGAATCCAAGCAAAACTGGCTGTAGCGACTACTAGGAGAATGATTACCGTCGCACCTAAAATATAGAAAAACGATCGCAATTTCACAACCTTGTCCCGAGATGAACCATTAGCTATTTTAAGCCAGCAAATGACCCAAGAATTTCGATCGCTACAATTCTTACCAGACTGACAACGGATAACTCGCCACCGATAACTAACTTTTACCAGCCTTTTTCCGCTTGAGCGAGGACATAGTTAGCTACAGCTTCGATATCTTCAGCGCTGAGACGACCACCGAAAGCAGGCATCGCACCCATACCTTTGGTAACTTGGGTAACGATAGCTTCAACGGAATCTTTGCCGTATTTAACTAAATCTTCTTTTTTCAGGGTTTTAGCGGCATTAACCACGTTTTTACCGCCCATGTGGCAGGAAGCGCAGTTAGCACTGAAAATCGAAGCCCCATCAGCTAAAGCGGGACGAGCCATACCGAAAGTAACCACAGCCAAGAGCAAGCACAGGGAAATTAATAGTCTTTTCACGATAGGTTCTCCTCTATTTCTTAAGAAATTCCCCAACCATGGTCAGAAAAAACCGGTTTTCTTGTCAAAAGACAAGCTGTCAAACTTGGTGTAGAATTAATCAATGGGACAGTTAAAAGCAAACTTTTACTTTTTTGTCAAAAGACAGGCTGTCAAACTTGTCATCTTCCCTCGTGTAAAGGATTAACAAGCATGAAAAAATTAGGTTTATTGGTCGCTACCCTGGTGCTAGTCGTCTCTAGCTTCTTCTTCAACACTGCCGCCGCTGCTGCGGAAACCTTCACGGTGAAGATGGGCGGTGATGCAGGTACACTACAATTTGATCCCCCCGCCCTCACTATTAAAGCAGGAGATACGGTGAAATGGGTCAATAACAAACTTTCTCCCCATAACATAGTTTTCGATAGCACCAAGGTTCCCGAAGCCCAAGCTGCTAAATTATCCCATAAAGGTCTGGCTTTTTCCGCTGGTGAGTCCTTTGAAAGCACTTTCAGCGAACCGGGTACTTACACCTACTACTGCGAACCCCATCGCGGCGCCGGTATGGTCGGAACGATTACCGTTCAGTAATTATCCGATTTTAACCAAAAATAACTCGCGGTTAACTGCCGCGGGTTGTTTTTTTGGGGTGTGGGGTGTGGGGTGTGGGGAGAATCAATAAGTATAATCTTCTGCCTCCTGCCGGCCGGCTCCTCTCTC
>NZ_JAPZQM010000188.1:0-11923 GCF_027530565.1 Microcystis sp. LE19-10.1B
GATTGGGGGGAAAATTCAGGTACTTTTTCCCTGAAAATTAGGTAGTTGACCACCTGAAAATCGATAAAACCCCACACCCCACACCCCACACCCCACACCCCACACCCTGCCACCACCGAAAAACTTTTTCAGCAAGCCCTAATTATTGATTGTTTCTTATTTTATAGCTGCTGTGGTGGTCATGCTAAACCCATTCTTGCTCAAAAAGCAAAAAGGGAAATATATTCCCTTTTTCTGGCTTTTATGGACCCATATCCTAAACGGTTTCGGGTTGAACACCTCTTTGGTCGAGAATTTTCTGTAATTCAGCTTCGTCGGTTTTGGTCAAAGAAGTGCGTAACACTTTACCTCCGTAGGGGGCCACTTCATCGAGGACCTTATCGGGGGTAACTTTTTGGACGAGAACAAAGAGAGCAGATGTACCTGGCTGCATGGTTTCTCCCAATTCCCGCATAAAATTGTCATCCACACCGATATCACTTAAAGCACCTCCCAAAGCGCCACCAGCAGCACCGAGGACGGCCCCTAATAAAGGGGATAAAAAGAGCATTCCGATTAATAATCCCCAGAAACTGCCACTGGCGGCTCCCGCTGCTGTTAAATTGACCGCTTGCTTGAGTTTAATCTGGCCATCTTTGTTTTTAACCACTACGGCAGCATCTTCTAACTCGATGAGATGTTCCTGTTGCAGTTTAGCCAAAGTTAAACGAACTTCTTCTGCTTTAAATTCGTCCTCATAGGCGATGACAAATAGATCGGCCATAGTTTTTCCTCGATTATTAGTAAATAAAACCTTTATACACTACTTTTGCCGGATTAAAAAGTTTGAGGTATCGGAGAATACCTCAAAGCCATGGGGATTAGGTGTCATAAATACGAGCTTCAAAAGCATCGGGATTTTCTTGACAGTATTCCTCAAAATAGGTTTTTTCCGGTTTTTTAGCGCGTTGGTGTGCCAATTCTGCCTGTAATTCCTCAACAATATCCCAAGCTGCAGCACAATCGGGAGAATTTCCCCCTTTTTCAGCACATACTGCCCGGGCAATATCTCTAGCTTTGATAATCTCCGCTTCTAAATCAAGACTGCGGGGCTTTTCGACGGCGTTACCTTTATGGAGAATGTCGCTAACGGATATAACACCGAGCAAACCGCCTTTAATTACTGGTGCGAAACGAATACCGGTATTAGCAAATAAGCGGGCCACATATTCAACCCCGAGGTCGGGATTAATCACGATGCAGGGTTTGCTCATCACTTCATAGACGCGCACTTTTTGCGGATCTTGACCGAAAGCGACGACTTTATAGACAATATCGGTTTCAGTGATAATTCCGTAAGCATCTTCATCGTGACGGCGATCGACAATGAGAGTTCTAATGTTCTTTTCTCTCATCAATTGTACCGCTTTGGCAACGGTTTCAGAACCTTTAATCTTGGCCACCTCCGTGGTCATAATTTCAGCTGCTTTCATGGTCATAGTTGGAGAAGTTAAGTTGTGCCTTTGTTATTTTAAGGTATATCCTTGTCAAAAATCAAAGAATCCCATCTGGCAAGATTTCTAGTTCCAAGGACGCAAAAAATAAGAAACTAACATCAAACAGCCGACAACATTCCCCAGCAATAAGCGGGCTACCTTGAAATAGTTATCTTTGGTATAATACTGGGCTAACAGGATCAAGAATGGAATAGCTGTAGCTGTATAGCGAGTCGAATAATAATGGGTAATTTTAAAAGCTGTAGCGGCAACTACGATCACGGCAACATTTAAAAACAGAAATTTACTATCTTTATAGTGATCTCGGCAATTGTTGAGGCTGGCAATCAGAAAAAGAATTCCAAAGGCAAGCAGACAGGAGGAAGCTAAATAGAAAAAGAAACTTAGCCAAGTAGGATCGGGAATAATTTTCTGGAAAACTTGGTAGGCTGGACGAATAGAAAGGATTTTAAAGATAGCGTTGCCTAGAAAGCTGCTGACCAGGACAGATATTATTATCACCTTATTCAAGCTGAACCATTTGGGAGCGAGGATAAATAATAAAAGACCGGTGTAGGCAAAGGAAAGAAATCCGTTTACCAGAGAATATCCAGAAGATAATGAACTTTGACCGGGGGGAACTAATCCACCCCATACGCTAAAAACGATAGCGGGTAAAATTCCAGAAGTTAACCAGCATAATATTAAAGGTTGCCAAGATTTTTTTGAGGAACTAATTGTTAGTATTGGCAAGATAAACACCAGAACGAGAAAAGTTTGTCTGCCTAGGATTGCTATCCCTAAACATAATCCACTCAGAGCGGCTATTCCTAAGCTCATTTGCCGGTTATCTGCAATTTTTTCTAGAGCTATAAATATCAAGAAAATTGCTAAAGTTGCCAAGAGCATACCAGGGATTTCCGTGAGAGCCATGCCCGTAATCACCCAAATCATCGGTAAGCCCATAATTGTCAGACTAGAGACCAGTGGCTGGGGAATTTTGAAAATTTTTTGCAGGGTTAAACTCAGGACTAAAATTAACAGTAATAAAAGAAGAATATTAACCAACCTAACGGCAGGGGCTTGCAAATTGGTCAAGGGCTGAAAGATATAATGAATTATCGGGTATAACGGACCTGGGGCCGATTGTCCTGTACCGCGTAAGAATCGATAGGATAAACCGTATTGATTTAATAAATCTACTAACGGTAAGTGATAAACTTCATCATAAACGAGAGCATGGGGAGAAAGAAGTACACAGGTCAATAAAACCACAAAACCGATGAAATTGACCAGGACACTTGCTAGTTGAGCGGGATTAAAATCCTTAGTTATTTTCAGCATATTCATAATTTTGTGTCGAGGAAATTACTTTCCTAAGATTATGCTCTAGTTAATTAGGTTTGTCCAGAAGAAAATCGGGACGGCTTCAGGATGGCTGACGGCTAAAAAACCGATCCCTGATTAACGCCATTCTACCAGTTGTCGTTCTTGGACAACCAAACCATATACTGTCTCAGTTTGACGGGCTAAATTCGCCCAATGAAAGCGTTTTTCTAGGTCTTCGTAGGCGTTATTAACTAATTCGTGGGCGTATTCGGGATGATTTAAAACCTCCAAAATGCCCCAAGCGAGGGAATCAGGATTATTGACGCGGGTGACAATTCCCGTTTGGCCATGACGGACAACTTCGGGAAAACCGCAGGTATCGGAAACTACGACGGGAACCCTAGCGGCGAAACTTTCCAAGGCGACAATACCAAAAGGTTCGTAAAGACTGGGAAAAACGGCACAATCGGCCACGGTTTGGAAGCGATCGAGGTTTTCATCGGACATAAAGCCCGTAAAATAACAATGATGCCAGATACCGAGATGCCAAGCCTGTTGTTTGAGTTTGTCGGTATTGCCGCCACCGATAATGACAAATTTAGTTTGACCCTCGGTCTGGGCCAGGACTTTTGGGGCAGCGTTGAGTAACACCGAAACCCCCTTTTCAAAGGTCATACGCCCGACGTAATAGACGATTTTTTCGTGATCTTGGGCATATTGACGACGAAAAGCTCGGTAATCAAAGTTAGGGTCTCTTTGCTTTTTCTCGGCCCGAATACCGTTATAAACCACATCGATTTTATCCCAGGGTGCGCCCAAAGCCCGATGGACTTCATGACGCATATAGCCAGTGCAGACGATAATGCGCCAAGCATTATAGACGAGGGTTCCCTCTTTGCCGGCGATATAGCGTTGGGTGTCGGTGTGCAGTCCGTTATAACGTCCGTATTCCGTGGCGTGAATAGTGGCAATCAGGGGGATTTTAAAGAGATGTTTCATGGCAATGGCCGCATCCCCTACTAACCAATCGTGGGCATGAACAAGGTCAAATTTTCCGTATTCGGCGATTAGTTTGCCGCCCTGTTGCCCCATGCTGTTATTCATGTTGACCACCCAATGGAAAAAGTCATTGCCGGGGGGTACGGGGACACGGTGGATGTGAATGCCTTCCACCAGTTCGTAACTGGGGGCCTGACCGAATTCGATCGTGATTAAATGGACTTCATGACCGAGTTTGACGATTTCGGGATAGAGTTCAGCGACATGACGGGCGATACCGCCCACTAATCGCGGTGGAAATTCCCACGCCAACACTAAAATCCTCATTTTTCCCTAACCTCGACCTGATTTAAGCTTGTAGGTAATCATTGCATCCCCATGGTATCTATTTTGGCTCTGGTTTCTTCCTCTAATTGCCACTTTCCCCGCACCAGTCTTGAGAGGATTTCTTGTCGCCACTTGCTTAATTGTTCCTGAAAAGCGGCCGTTTGTAGATCGTTGCGCCAGAAAATTAGGGCCGATTCGCCAGTTTGCGGATAATAATTTTTACGCTCTCCAGCGACGCGGAAGCCAAAATGCTCGTAGATTGCGATCGCTGACTGGTTCGATACCCTCACCTCTAGCGTAGCCCTTTCCAGTTGTCTTTGTACAGCCTTCTCCAGAAGTTTGTAGAGAAGTAGTTTTCCTAATCCTTGTCTTTGATAGTCTGGGTAAATTGCTAGGAGAGTAATATGCGCTTCTTCGAGAATTGCCCAAAAACAAGCCAATCCGATTAGGGTTTCGTCATCCCGGTCTAGGGTAAGAATTAATAATTCACTGTTGGGGCTGTCTAATTCCCGTTGATATCCCGATAACGTCCAGATACCGCCGAGACTGGTGCGATCGAGTGCCACCATGGCGGCAAGATGCTCTGATTTTGGGGTTTTAAGCTGGATTTTTGCCATTGATCGGGGAAGGGAGCAGGGTGTAGGGTGTGGGGTGTGGGGTGTGGGGTGTAGGGTGTGGGGTGTGAGGAGAAAAAAGCTGTCTCCTGTCTCCTGTCTCCTGACTCCTGACTCCTGACTCCTGACTCCTGAATACTGACTCGGAGAATACTGACTCCTGAATTGAGCAAACCCTAATTACTATTGATGCGACTTAAAAAGGCTTGTAAGCGCTCGCTGTGGGGATGATTAAAAAAGGTGTCGGGATCACCTGCTTCTTCGATGACGCCTTGATTAAAGAACAAAACCTTGTTAGAGACCTCCTTAGCGAACTGCATTTCGTGGGTGACGACTACCATAGTCATCCCCTCATCGGCCAATTGACGCATAACGTTTAACACTTCCCCGACTAATTCCGGATCCAGGGCCGAAGTGGGTTCATCAAATAAAATCACCTCTGGTTTCATGCAGAGACTGCGAGCGATCGCCACCCGTTGTTTTTGTCCTCCCGATAATTGGTCGGGATAAACATCGGCTTTTGGGGCCAATCCCACCTTTTCCAGATAATGAATTGCCGTATCTTTAGCCTCATTTTCCGAGTGGTGTAACACTTGCTTGGGGGCCAACACCAAGTTTTGTAAAACGGTGAGATGGGGAAAAAGATTAAAGTGTTGAAACACCATACTTACCCGGCTGCGTAAGTTGCGGAGGACCGATTGATTTAACTTCGGGGAAGAGATGTCAATCCCCATCACCTCCAAGCGGCCGCCGTTAATTGTTTCCAAACGATTGAGACAGCGTAAAAAGGTACTTTTGCCGCAGCCAGAGGGACCGATTACCGATACCACATCCCCTTGATAAAGAGTGCCTGTAACTCCTTTAAGTACCTCTAAAGAGCCGTAACTTTTGCGTAAACCTTCACTGACAATCACAGGGGTAGTAGTGGTCATGATATCCTCTCGTAAAAAATTTTACATTCTGTCTGTACAAAGGTATCGAGATTAGTTTCTGCCAGATTGTATCCTTGACGACATTTTATCAAGAGGAATAATCATAATACTCAAATAGTCTCTCTACATCTGTCTTGGGTGGGAAGTAGGACGAAATTACTAACTTAGTTGAGCGAAAAAATCAAGGAGAAACAATTAAAAAATGATTAAATTTTGGCGAGGGCGGGCGGTACAGAGAGTTATCTTTGCCTTGTTAGGATTAGTCTTGGCGCTCGGATTAACTGTTATTCCGGCTTTTTCTCAGACCCCTCCTAATCCTTTTCGAGTCGCCACAGAAGCAACTTTTCCGCCCTTTGAATTCCAACAAGGGGGACAATTAACTGGGTTTGATATCGATTTAATGCGGGCGATTGGCAAGGAAGCCGATCTCAACATTGACTTTAGAAATTTACCCTTTGATGGCATTATTCCGGCTCTACAAGCGAGAACAGTGGAAGCCGCTATTAGTGGCATGACTATCACCGCCGAACGCGCCCAAGCGATTTCTTTTTCTCGACCTTATTTTAGGGCTGGTTTAGCGATCGCTGTTCGGGAAGATAATAAGACAATTAAAAATTTTGAAGACTTAAAAGGCAAAAGAATTGCCGTCCAAATTGGCACAACGGGAGCCTTAGAAGCGACAAAAATACCGGGGGCAACAGTTAGTCAATTTGACTCGGCGGCTTTAGCTTTGCAGGAATTAATTAATGGTCGAGTTGAGGCGGTAGTTAACGATAAACCCGTGACTTTGTATGCAATTAAACAAGCGGGTTTACGGGGAGTAAAAGTAGTCGGAGAATTATTAACGGAGGAATTCTACGGCATTGCTTTACCCAAAAATTCCCCCTATCTCCAGTTAATTAATGATGCTCTCGGTCGAGTCATAGAAAGTGGTCGGTACGATGCTATTTTTCGGCAATGGTTTGGAGAAAAACCGCCAGAATTACCCTTAGTTGCCCCAGCTTTAAATAATTTACAGGAATCAAGTTTTAACTGGGGAGAATTATTCTATAACCTGATTTTTAAAGGGGTTCCCTGGACAATTCTGTTAACAGTTCTGTCTTTTCTTTTCGGGTTAATCGGTGGAACTTTAGTGGCTATTGCCCTGATTTCTCCCTACAAATGGTTAAAAATAATTTGCCGCATCTATGTGGATTTCTTTCGGGGAACACCGATGCTGGTGCAATTATTCTTGATCTATTTTGGTTTGCCCGGGTTGTTCCGAGAAATTGGCTTAAATATCGACTTAGATCGTTTACCGGCGGCCCTATTTGCCCTAAGTTTAAATGTGGCGGCCTATTTAGCTGAAATTATGCGCGGCGGTATTCAATCGATCGATAATGGTCAATGGGAAGCTTGTTCTAGTCTAGGAATGTCCCCAGTGCAAACCATGCACGAGGTGATTTTTCCCCAAGCTTTTCGCCGGATGTTGCCACCGTTGGGGAATGAATTTATCACCCTAATTAAAGATACCAGTTTAGCGGCAGTAATCGGTTTTGAAGAATTATTCCGGCAAGGTCAATTAATGGTAGCCACTACCTATAAAGCTTTCGAGATTTATATCGCTGTTGCTTTGGTTTATTTGGTTTTAACTACCCTTTCCTCTGTGGTATTTAAGCGCTTAGAGATTTATATGGATCCCCTACATAAATCTAAACAGGAACAGAAAGCCTAGGATCAAGAGATGGGAACTGTTAACGAAGGCAGGGGGTAGTTAGATATGTGCAGTTAGCAGAAAACGGTTTTCTTCGAGAAACCCGTTTTCTGTGGGTTACTCAGATTTTCTGTCCGAATGCTTCGCCCCTACTTTTTCAGCAAACCCTAGGTAATTGACCACCCCTAAATCAATACATTTGTACTGTATTTGCCCAAAAAAATTCCAGAAAAGGAAATAAGGGTAAAAAGGGAAAAAAAGGGGAAAAGGGTTACAAAGTCCTCCCAGCACCGCACACCACCCGAAAACCGTAGTTGTAGTAGTCGCGGCGGGAGTCGTAGCGGCCGCGGTAAGCGGAACGGCAGACATTCGGATTGCTGCACCAAGAACCGCCCCGCAGAGGAGAACAATTACCATCCCCATTTTCTATCCAGACACTGCCATCCCTCGGCGCACCGTCATAATTATCGTGCCAGGTATCGGCGCACCACTCCCAGACATTGCCGTGCATATTGTATAGCCCGAAGGCATTGGGGGGAAATTGTCCCACGGGGGTCGTTTCTCCTCGATATTCTCCCTTCGCTTCCTCGGCGTAGGTATTGCTGGCATCGTAGTTGGCCAATTTCCCGGTAATGGTTTCCCCAAAGTAAAATGGGGTGGTCGTCCCGGCACGACAGGCATACTCCCATTCCGCTTCACTGGGAAGTCGGTATTCCCTTCCTGTCAACTTCGATAATCTTGCACAGAACTCGATCGCATCGTCCCAGTTGACTGTTTCCACGGGACGGCGATCGCTATCGGGATGGTCTTTAAAATTGGCTGGGTTGAGATCAAGGTCTTTTTCTACTTTTAAATCGGTACGGGAGGCGATCGCTTTCCACTGTGCCTGGGTGATGGGATACTTGCCTATAAAGAAGGGTGGAACGATGACTTGATGTTGCGGTCTTTCCCTTCTAAATCCTTCCCAATTAAAATTAAATTTTTTTACCAGTCTTTCGATTTCCTCGTCTTCTGTTCCCATCAGGAAAGTTCCCCCCGGGATGGCGACCATCTCTAAGGTGATGCCGTTGCCCAAATCCTCGCTGAAATATTGAGACTGCTTCGACTCTTTTTTGATTTGCTTACCCTTCGCATTTACTCCCACGATCTCAAAGTTAAATACTGATAACGATGGGAAATCTGGGTGCAGGGAAAACTCTCTTTTATCCGCTGGTGATTTGCTAGATAACTTAGGAGATTCTGGAGGTTGAGGTTGAGGGGGTTTCCCTTCTGTCCCAATCCAAATTCTTTTAAGTCCTTTCAATGCTTGGGGGTCAGCTGGAGAAACCGTCAAAATTCGAGTCCAGAGTTGTTCTGCTAGTTTTAAATCTTTTTCTAACTCAGCATCTTGAGCATATAGTTTAAGCGTGGCAACATCCTGAAGTGTTGCCTGTTTGGGCAACAAAATTAAATGATATTTCGTAGCGGGTTCAATCATCGCATAGGGAGTCTGGCGCGGTTTTTTGTATTGCTGATTAATTTCGCTCACCCGATAGCGCAGCCTTTGGTAGAGTCGCTCAACCGTCGCACAATTACCTTCCCCTTGGAGGCGCAGGGATTCTAGCAAGGCGTAGGTAAATGAACCCTGTTGGAGCAACTCGATTTCATAAGACCTTTCTGCTGGACTGCAAGAGGCAAAGGTAATGACACCAGGCTGAGGCTCTTCGCCGACTCCGGCTCCCTTCGTTTTTAAATCACTGCGGCAGGCATCTAGAAACAATACCACATTGTCAGCCCCACTATGCCGCAGGCGTTCTGTAACGAAACTCAGAGAAATAGCCGTCTTATCAATTAATTCTAAGTCAGCACTGCTGTCGGACAGCATCAGGTAATCTCGCTCGGCATGGCGGAATCCATGTCCGCTGAAAAAGAACCACAAATTATCTCCAGTCGAGAGAAACTGCTGTTTGAAGCGGTTAGTCAAAAAGCGGATTAATGTTGCGTAGGTCGGTTGAGAGGAATAGGGTAGACCGGCATCGACAATCAGCGGCGAGTTGTCGGTAAAAAGATAAACCCTTTTACTGTCAAACCCTGCCTCATGGACAAACCAGTCCCGCATTTTTTCTGCATCTGTCACCGCATAATTGAGAGATGGCAGATTTTGATATTTGTTCACCCCAATCGCTATCGCCCAATTATTAGCCATCTTTTCGCTTGAACTTGAGTACCACCGTCCCTTTAGCTCCCGCCTCTCCACCCGTTCCTAACAAGCTTACTTGTCCCTTGGCATTAATTTCTACTGACAGTTCTACCTCATCAAGTTTCATTCCTGACTCGGGATTTTCTGTCTTATCAAATGCTTCCTCAACGACACCGAGAAACTCTTCCATGTTTTGTTTTAAATCTTCGGCAGTAATACGCGATCGCTTGCTGCCTTTCCTTTTCTCCGATGTGTAGTCAGGACCGATATCGGTGCCACTTTTCTCGCCCTCTTCAACTGCGGTTTCATCGCTGATAATCCAAATTCCTCTTGATGTTGTTTCAGACATAAGACCTCACTTACTTTTTTCTTTGATCTCCAGTTCCGCCAATCTCCCCTCGACCTCCGCTATTCTCTGACTCAAAGGCACGGTCTCCACGGTCTGGGCTGATTATCGCCCTACCGATTGGATACGGAGACCATCAGACCCCTACCCAATATTATCTCAAGACTAAAAGGTTTTCTGGTGGAGAAATCGACCCAATTGACATCCTCGCCGCCGGGGCCGGACGGTGATGACCGGCAATTCAAATAGCCTTAACTGATAAACTATGAAGTTTGACTCGTTTGAATGAGATGAGAGCAAGCGGTGTTCTAACATAGAAAAACATAATGTGGACTTTGAGGAAATTCTCGATCTTTTCGATACTTTTCTTTATGAAATCCCAGATAATCGTAGGGGTTATGGCGAAAAACGGACGATAGCGTTTGGAGAACTTGAAAAACAGGTCTATTGCCTTGTATATACCTTAAGAGGCAAATCGTGTCGATTAATTAGGGTCTGCTGAAAAAGTTTTTCCTGGGGGTAGGGTGTGGGGTGTGGGGTGTGGGGTGTAGGGTTTTACCGATTTTCAGGTGGTCAACTACCTAATTTTCAGGGAAAAAGTACCTCAATTTTCCCCCTGATCACTCCCATGCCTGGTACTTTTTGATTGACAAAAAGTCTAAAAGTCTTACCCAACAAGGTTTTTAGATTTATTCAGCAGACCCTAATTAGTGCTAGGAGGGCAAATGAGCGTGAACGAAAAGCGTATTACAGTTTTCTTAAAGGACGGTAGCCAAGAGAAAATCGGGTTCTTCGTTACTTGTTATGGTTCGATAGGGGGGCATAAATCGACTAAATCCTTATCTGGCAAGAGATTTAATTGATTAGTTCGCTCTAGATCAAAAACAATTGACAAAAATCGCCAAATGCCTTTCTATATAAGGGTTACATCCCTTATAAACCCCGTCCATTGCATAACACAAACCGAAGAACCGAAAATCGTCAACGAGTCCGGCACGGAAAAACTAAAAGAGAGGGAACGTCTCAACAAGATGACCGAAGAGGAAATAGATCAAGCTGCCCGTTCCGATCCCGATGCGTTACCGGTAGAGGATGAGGAAATCTGGAAACAAGGTAGATGGGTGGGTCCTGAACCTTTACCTGAATTGGTTAGGACTGGCTGAAAAAGTAAGGGCGAAGCATTCGGACAGGAAATCTGCGGTTTCAGCGATGGGTTATACCCGAATGCTTGGCCCCTACAGGACTTCTCACTCCCCACTTTCCTATCCCTTTTAAACAGGATTTATTATTATTCGGGTAAATTCCCCGACTGTTAAAACCGACTAATTGAGCTTAAAATGCCGAGATGAAAGTCAATCAGTCGGTCGAACCCGCGTTTCTAGAGGCAGAAACCAGCCAAAAAGCCCCTAAACCAGAGGTAAGAACCACGACAATAATTAACCCGACCACTAACCAACTATTTTTAGGTAATTGCTGTCTTGAAGCAGTAACGGTGATAGGAGGGGTGACTGAGACTTCTTCCTTAACCCGCAGCGAAGAAGAGGGGGGTGTAACCAGACGGGGACGAACCGGGATGACGAAGGAGGGTTCCTCGATGGGATTCCTCTCGAAACTCTCTACCACTCTTTCTAATCGTCTTCCCTGAGCAACTACTGTCTCGATTTCCTGACGTAATTGCCGATTACTCTTGACAAGTTGCTGGTTTTGTGCTTCTAGAAATTCCACCCGTGCCTGAGTGGCCTGCAATTCTTTGACTAATTCTCGATAGACCGAGAGGGGAACCGAGGGGCGACCAGTGCAACTCTGGGGTACTTGGGGGGAAATACGCGGCGTATTGGTCATGAATTGACTAATTTAGGGCTTTTAAGCGGTAAAAATGGCCCACAGGACAGCAATTCCAAATTCAAACGGTAGTGTAGGATACAGAATTGATTTCGCTTCTGTCCCTCAAAATAGAGTGAACGAGTTGCCCATTGGGTTTTGCAGGAATGGAAGTCCAAGATTTGAGTTTTATAGGGATGCTGAGCTA
>NZ_JAPZQM010000295.1:0-8508 GCF_027530565.1 Microcystis sp. LE19-10.1B
CATCTGGTCAATTACCTAATTTTCAGGGAAAAAGTACCTGAATTTTCCCCCCGCTCACTCCCAGGTCCGGTACTTTTGGATTGACAAAAAGTCTAAAAGTCTTATCCAGCAAGGTTTTTAGATTTATTCAGCAAGCCCTAAGTATGGCTCAGTTTCCCCTTCCCGAAATAGTGATCTAAGGACTGTTTAATCCTGTCCCTTGCTCTCCAACTTGGTACTTGGTCTATCGGATATCTGGGAAGAAAATAGACTGTTCTTCTTTTCCCTCGCACGGCAAGGACTAGACGGGTTAGGAAAGTCAAGCCACTCTAGTTCTCATAGTACCAAATCGGGGCAATACCGGCTTGAGTATTTACAAAAATACAATCTAATGTGGTTAGCACTCCCCCTTGATCGCGATAGGCATCGGCCACATCCCAAAGCCGAAAATTAAAGGATAATAACCAATCGGCGATTTCGGTTAAGAGGGGAGTTTTTTGGCCATAGCCCCGATAGAGCCAGCATTCGAGAAAGAGAACATCGACTTTAGGTAGGGTTTTGACGGCTCCTTTAAGTATAGACAACTCCGAGCCTTGGGTATCAATTTTGATCACTTGGGGATGGGGTAAACCAAGTCGGGCAATTGCGTCATCAATTGTTAACATTTGCACCGAGATGGGGGTGGTGGGCTGACTCTCATCACCGGTTTGCAAGAGGCTACTGCTCACCACGTCCGTGGAAACATTCATCGTCACCTCGCCGCAGGTTTCACCTAGGGCGTATTTATACAGATGAAAGGAGGGATAGACTCGCAGGATTTCTGAGATTAATTCCCGATAGTCGCTGCTGTAGTCGATGAGGGGTTCAAAGAGATAAAATTCAGCTTCCTGCAGCACCTGTTTGATATAGTAGGACCAGCCACTATTAGAAGCACCCACATCAAAGATCACCCTCGGGGTGTAACCTAGGTTTTGTAGTCGTTTAAATACCTGTCGATCCAATTGGAGGACTTGAGTATCTAAGTCATCAAGCATTTTTTGGTAATCAGACCTTAATTGCAGTTTTTCAGAGTTCATATCCTTTGAATTACTTCGGGTTTATCTTTTTCGGTACAATTTCATCCCATAAGTGCCTGTATCTAACTGTTCTCCTGTATCGTACCACTGGGGGAGTGAGTCGCC
Organism: Microcystis sp. LE19-10.1B; assembly: GCF_027530565.1. NCBI lineage: Bacteria > Bacillati > Cyanobacteriota > Cyanophyceae > Chroococcales > Microcystaceae > Microcystis > Microcystis sp. LE19-10.1B. The sequence continues at coordinate 1,161 of NZ_JAPZQM010000295.1, forward strand.
AACAATTTCTGCTAATCCGGGATTCCAAGATGCTCTAGCACTGGCCCTAGGATCAATGACAATTAATGAAAGATTATCCCTATCCTCTGGTGTCATCTGCCCATTATAAAGGGGGAAATAAACTCGTTTAGCCCGAGACTTGAGGGCGTAGAATGTTTGAAAATCAGCGTAGATGTGATCCTGAGGATTAATTTTGTTATCGAGAAAGTTTTGTACTTTAGCATAGTCATTATTTTCCCATTGTTTTAAGGTACTTTGCACTAGGTAAGGTAGTCCTAGTAAGTTGGCATAAAATAATAAAACCAAAAAAGCTATACTAATAATTGTCGTCTGAATTTTGCCCGTATTTTTTTCTAAAATATTATTAAAACTCCAGCAAATACAAATGATCAAGGGAAACATGGACATCCAACTATAGTAAAGTGGATATTTCCCCAGAAAACACATAGTAGTTGGTATGGTAATAACGCTGATCAAAGCAAAAAAGGAAGGAGAACGCCACCGGAAAGATTTGGTCAATAGTTCATAAAATATCAAGATGATCAGCAGTAGTGACAGTGGGGGAAAAGACGGATGCAAGCAGCCACCACACACATAATCTTTCTGGTCAAAAAGTTTGCTCACTCTGGAAAATATTATATCAATGACACTTCTGTTAAGGTTGGCACTGGCAACAGTATGACCCAAAGTCAGACTAACAAAATCATCCCAAACACCATTAGTTGAGTAAAGTGCATAAAGAAATAACATTCCCAAAATAAATCCCCCACCTATGGCGACAAATTCCCGCCAAAATCGCTGAAAGTTGAAAAGGAGTAGGATACCGCCAAAAATTGTCGCAAAGACCACTGCTGACAATCCAGAAAGGGGAAAGAAAAATCCAATAATTGTCATAGTAAGCCATCGGATTTTAGCATCTTTTATTAAAAAAGCCCCCAAAACCAGTGCTGATAAGAAAATGCCGGAAGTGTCGTACCTTCCCGATATATAAATAAAGGTAATTCCTGCTGGCAAAAGACAACTAACCACTAGGATAATTCTTAGCCAAGAAAACTTAATTAAAGGCAATTTCTTGATGAATAACCAGATTACAGTGATGCTAAGAAGCATTAACACATAATTAAAAAGCCTAACTTTTTCAATACTAAATCCCAAAACTTTTATCCATAAAGCCAGCAAAACCGTATAAAGAAAAGAAGTGCTAACATGGAATTCCTGAGCATTTTGATGATACCAAGCAGCCGAGGTAAAACTGTCGTATAAAGCTAGATTAGCTGCTGGTTCTGCCAATACTACTTCATCTATCCACACGGGTTGTAATCTAGGTCCAAAGAATATGCCTACTAGCAAAAAAGCGATTCCCAAACCGATGAGAATCAAAATTTCACTGGTTAAGGAAATATTTTTTTTCATAATCATTACTCACCTAGTTAGTTAGTTTGTGAAAAAATGATTGATGCCTAAGTTTCTAGGCTGAAAAATAAGTAGCTGGCATAACGGAAGCAGACCAAAGTAAGGCTTGATGGAAGACCTGATAATCTTGGAAAAAGAAAACATTGCCCCAAGAATTATCGAGGGAATAGGCAGAATTACAGTAATAACTAACGTCGGAACTGCCCCAAATACGATAGATAACTAGATGCCAATGATAATCTCTTTCTTTCATGGCCTTGACTAAATCTGGTAATTGATTCATCGCTCCCGAACGACCAAAGGGGAAATTTTTATCCCAAAATTCCGCAACTACCACGGGATAACGATAGTTGCCCATACCTTTGATTACTTCTAAATCAAAGCCTTCTGTGTCAATTTTAACCAAACCAATATCTTTAGGTAATTCCTCGCCATCGTGGAGGCTGGCTAGGGTTTTAACAGTAACGGGAATAGTATCGGTAAATACTAAACCTTCCGAGAGAGAATGCTTAGTTAAGCTGTTATAAAAGCTGGCATCTTGATAGGTGTTGTCTGGGGTTTCATCGGTGGCTATATGGAGTTCTTGGGTTTGATTTTCGGAACCGAGAGCAAAGGGAAAAAGCCGAAAGTTAGGATGATCACCGAGGCGATTTTTGAGCTTATCGATTACAGCAGGAAAAGGTTCAAAGGCATAAACTTGATAACCAACTTGTAGGAGACGACTAGAAACATCGCCCCGATTAGCACCAATATCTACTGCAAGACGATGGGGAAGATAGGAATATAAATAAGTCATTAATTCGATGTCTAAATCTTGAAAATATTTTTGATCGATAATGACTTTGTATTTTTGAGAGTGAATATCTTCAAAGATTTGGCGGTTATCTTCGCTAATTTGCTGGAGATTTTCTTGTATTTTTTGTATGGTTCCAAAAACAGCATCGCTTTGCTGTTGGTAAGCTTCATAAATTCTCTGGAAAGAATCGATAATTGTATCACTATGTTTTTGGGAGTCTAATCGCACATCGCTGGCTATTTTTTGGAAAGTGTCCAGAGTTGATTCGTGCTGTTTTTGAGATTGGCTGGCTATTTTTTGGAAAGTATCGAGAGTTAATTGGTGCTGTTTTTGAGATTCGCTGTGATTTGTCTGGAGTTTTTCCGTCAATACTTGCATATTTTTAATTATATCTACGGAAAACTTCAGCAAAAAAGCTTGATTTTCCAGTGATAAATCAGCCTTTCGCTTGGTTTCTGCATTTTCTTGTCGGATTTGCTCCGTGGAGTTATTAAGTTGCTCAACCTTAAAATCTAAGGGATCAAGCTGATTAAGTTTCTCCAGTTTTTCCAGTTTTTGGATTTGTTCCAGTTGGACATGACTGAGTGAATCAAGTTTTTCTAGAAATAAATCTTTGACCGCTTTAACTCGCTGAACTATTTTATTTTTGGCTAATAATTTCTTGATCATTTTGGCTAGTGATTAGGTAAATTGTCTTAAGCTTGACTGGGAGAATTTTCAATTTTGCGGCTAGTTTCGGGAACTAACAAATCCTGACGAATAAAAACCACTTCCTTTTGGAGGAGTGTGCCATCAATGGGAGATCTCCATTCGCCGGTTTCGTCATAATAACGGAAACCAAGCTGATCCAAAAGATTAAGCATTTCATTGAAGACGAGAGCGTTCTGATCATAGCGAATAAAGGAGAGTTCAGCAACGACTAAATCCACCTGAGCGATAAATTCTTTGGCTCCTTCTAAGACGATATGCTCGGCACATTGCACGTCTAATTTTAATATTCCTCTGCCAGAAATTTGCTCATCTGTCGCCACCTGATCGAGGGTTTTTACTTCCACTGTAATCGTTTCATAGTTTCTAAAATCGGCGGGAGTGAGCAAGGAACTTCCGTATAAATCGGGGGAAACCTGAAAACTTAACTGACCAGCTTGATTAGAGATGGCAATTTCTAGTAATTCCGCTTGAGGAATATTACAGATATAGTAATTTCTGGCCGATTGCTCGTATTTTGAGATTAGCGGATCGATGAGGATAAAGCGAGCTTCAGGGAATAATTGACTAGCGGTATGAGACCAAATACCGTGGGAAGCTCCCACATCAACCACAAAATCTGGCCGATATTTTTGCCCTCGCAAACGTCGCATCACTTGATAGACTTGAGCATAATCTTTATAAATAATTGCGGGAACGGGGGGTTCAATAAAGTGAACTAAATCGATCGGCGATCGAGGTAAAATCGCTTCAAATCTGTCATCGGCCGCTTGTTCCTTTTCTAGGGACTGCCACACCCATTGATCGATCCCTTTATCGGAGAATTTGGCTGCTACTTTAACGGCATTTTCTCGCATTCTTTGCTGATTTTCTGGTTGAAGAACGTAGTCCACGGCTGCGGCCAAACTTTCAGGTGTATAATCACAAACCACACCGATTTGAAAGCGATTAATAAAGTTAGCCGCCGAGGTTTTATTACTGCCTAAAAGAATTACTGGGGTGTTCGCGGTGGCGAGGTTAAAAATAATCCGGCCAGGTAAACTAAGGCGAGACAATTCTGTCCGATCATCTCTTTCGTCCATAGTTCCCGTGGGAACAATGACAAAGGGATATGCTTGTAGTTGTTGTCCTAGTTGTTCTTCGGGATAAAGTCCTTGGCTATAAAGTCCCCATTTTTCTAATTCTGCGGCAGATTCTTTGAGCCAATAATAGTTAGAATTGCCATACCAATCTAGTTTAATCCCTGCCCCTTGAATACTCTCTAACAGAGATTGGAACCATTGGGGACTCCAAATGCTCCCTAATAAAGCTCCCCATTTTTCTTGACAGCGTTGGGGAGAAACTTCGGCAACTTCACTATTAATGAGACGGTGGGGAACGATCGCCGGTAGGAGCCAAAATTTGTAGCCGTACTTATTCTCGTAAGCGTCGCGGAGTTCGGGATGGGTGGCAAAACGAACGGAACATTTGCTTAAAAACTCTTTCATCAAAGCATCGGGAATCTCCTGAACGCAGATATTCTGATCGTCCATGATGTAGGTGGCAAGGGGAACGTTAAATAATTCCTTAATAGCGATCGCTGTCAGAATATCGCTGGCGTAATAAGGGACACAAAAAACGCTCTCAATCTGGTTGTGTGCGAGGGTTTTTAGCACTGACTGAAACACTTGCGCTCGCGATAGCTCTCGGTGATCGAGAAGAAGACTGAAGACCCCAAAATCCTGTTCCCCACCGTAGTGATCAGCGGAGCGTATGGAAATAATTTGACGATTATCGGCAAAGATTCTTTTTACTAGGGCCCCTGTACCGTGCTGTTGATTGACTTCACAGGGGGTAATAATAGCATGGCCGCAGATGTAGTGGTTCTGGAAGATAGCAAAGCGATCATCGATGGGTTTTCCCTGTTCTAATGATCGCCAGAGCCAATCGTCAAAATGATCGGCTTTTAAACTGGAGGCTAATTGATGACTAGCCTGACGAAGTTTTAGTTGATAGTTATAGGTGTGGAGTTTGGCGATTTCTGTCAAGAAACTTGCGGCCGCATAATCACAGACAGAACCGAGGTCAAACTCTTGCACAAATTTAGCAGCAGCGCTATCCTTCTGACCGACCACCAGAATGGGGGTGTTAGCGGCAGCGACGATAAAAGGGATACGGGAGGGTAAGCTCAAATAGGAGAATTCTGGCCGATCCTCTTCTTCCGCGGAACTGCCAGTGGGAACAAGGGCGAAAGGAGCTTGACGTAGGTGGTTAATTAGGTCAGCCTGGGGACAGTAGCCTTGAAAGAAAATTCCATCCTGCGCTAATTCTTCCTCTTGGAATTGCAGCCATTGACGATTGGGATTACCATACCAATCAATTTTTATTTGGGATTCCCGACATAACTGACGTAGTTTTTCTAACCAATTCTGAGACCAAATATTACCAATCAAAACACCTCGCCCCATCAGATCAGGCATGACAATTTCAGGGGGAAACAGATAGCTTTCGACGAGGGGAGGGATAAACCAGATTTTCTGCCTATATTTTTTTTCATAGGCTTGGCACAAGGGCAGAGAAATCCCTAAAATTAGATCGCTGCTATCGAGTAATTTCTGAACTGCTTCATCTTCGACGGCATTAACATAGACGTTCTGATCATCCATCAGGTAGGTACAAACGGGGACCTGAAAGAGAGATTTAATCGCTGTGGCTACATAAAAATCTTCGACAAAGTAGGGAATTACTAAGACTCTTTTCGGTTTTAAATGAACAAATAAATTTTGGATCTTTAATAAAATTTCCCCGTAGGAACAACCTCGCACATCCAGACAAAAATTATGGACTCCAAAATCTTGCTCTCCTCCGTAGAGATTAGTGGTTCGCAAGGAGACTATCCCACCAGTATCAGGGAAAATTCTCTTTAAAAGAACCCCGACACCCTGATTCTCATTGATTTCGTTTGCAGATACTATAATATCATAACTTTCTTGGAATTTGTCGGCAAAACTATTTAAGTCTTGTAAGGACAAACTAAGTTCTTTTTGTAGTTCCTGATAAGAGGTGAGCATAATGACTAATTTTAATAGACTTTAACTATAGACATTCCATGACTGCTGACAGGTTTTCTCAGAAAAATAAAGTATAACTTCATTTTGCCTACTGCCTCGTCATTAAGATAACTGCTGTTTTTTTTCTTGGTTATCCCTCTAGAAATTTTATATTTTTCCCTATACCCTGTCAAATTTATTCTTATCCATCCCAGAAAACGGAGATTGCTCCTTGCAGGTCTTAATGTTTTAAGATTGTTCATCTCCTTTTTACTAACTTCAGTGATTGCTATCACAATGACCTGTTTATATCGCTTTTTGTTTCCCCATCGGGAATTATCATCTTGCCTTGGCAGACTAGAACTGATGCACCACCCACAGAAACTTCCGTAATTGACCGGTTGTTTTTCTGAAACTTTAATTGTATGGTGCTTGGTCTGCCCATTTCCACCCCTTGGATTATCGTCCATTGATTCATCCCTTCCCTAGAAGATTCTAACCCCCCTAGATAGCCCGCTAAAGCGGCCACAGCCGAACCGGTGGCGGGATCTTCCATAACTCCTAAACCGGGGGCAAACATTCGGCCATAGAGACGAGATTGGGGTGATTCTGGGTCAAAACAGCAGACAAAAAGGGAATTAGCGGGGGATTGTCCCAATAATGATGACCAGAGACTTAGATTTAGTTTTATTTTCCCTAAAACATCTCGGTTTCTAACGGGGATGAATAAAAAAGGGAGACCGCAGGAAAAGGCGCGGGGGGGATAACCGGGTAAGAAATCGGCAACGCTTAGGGAAAGAATCGCCGCTAAATCATCGAGAGCATAAGTATCCGTCACTAATTCTGGCAATTGTGCCACTTTTAACTCACTATAGACCGGTTTTTCCCCGTCCATGAGAATTTTCACTGGTACTAAACCGACTCCTTCCTCCAGATAAATCGTGGTTTCTTGGTGGGGGGGAATAGCACCGATTAGGGCTAAAATATAGGCTGTGCCGACGGTAGGATGCCCTGCAAAGGGTAATTCGGTACTGGGGGTGAAGATACGGACTTTTTTAGTGCCTTGGGGCGTTTCTGGCGGAAAAACAAAGACTGTCTCCGAGAAGTTAAATTCGGCGGCGATTTTTTGCATCTGGGTGTGGGTTAATCCAGATGCTTCCGGAAAAACCGCCAGGGGATTACCGCCAAAAATGCGATCACTAAAAACATCGGCGGTATAGTAGGATTGACACTCCCGCCGCCAAGCTGAGGCTGTGACGGAGGATTCTTGATTCACAGAAACCCGCTTTTGGGTACAAGTACCAACGAGTCTTACAGTTTCTCCCCAAGCTTGAAATTCCGACTGTCCATCGGTATTTGTTGACAGTATTCTCATACCTTCTTCCCTTAAATTCTTGGCTGC
>NZ_JAPZQM010000117.1:0-16448 GCF_027530565.1 Microcystis sp. LE19-10.1B
TTGCTTTTTTATTTTTCGATTCGATTCGGCAAACTATACCGATATTTTCTAGGTGTAGATAGCCTTGAATAGACGTTCCTTTTAGGTTCAAAAATTTGTCAAGTATCATAAGTAAAACACTCGGGTTTTTGTCCATTATATCAAATCTTAACTCGATTGTCTATCTTTTGGTATTAACCTGTTGATGCCTTAAATCCTTCCCTGTATGGATTTCAGCTACTTTTGAGCTTAGGTACTCTCATCGAATTTTATTTTAAGTTAATTATTTGCATAACAATTCCCGAAGAGCCCTAAGAAGTTAAAAGAAAAGCTAATTTAGCTGTAGCGATGGGGTTGGTGGTTATCGTTTCCATTAATTAGGGTCTGCTGAAAAAGTTTTTCCTGGGGGTAGGAGTCAGTAGCCGGTCGTCAGGAGTCGGTCGTTTTAGGCTTTGTTGCCCTTGTTTTTTTGTACCAAGCGATGTACTACAAGAAGGATAATGCAAGGTTTTTGAACGTCCCAATCCTATTTTCTTGCACTAACATCGGACTTTAACAGGTCAAAAGCTTTATTTTAAAAGGGTTTTACCATTATTCAGCAAACCCTATATAGGGCTTGCTGAAAAAGTAGGGACGAAGAACACCTAAGGATGATTAGATTGTTTTCTTAAGCACAATCTCAGAGCGACTATCAAAACCTAGATCCCCAATACCAACTACTTCCCAACCTTGAGAGCCCAAATCATTAAGAATTTGTAGCAAATCCGCTCCTACCTGGTTGCCATTCAGAAACCAGACCACAGCATTAGGTTCATTCTTTCCTACAAGAATCTGATATTGGAAAATAGCCATTTGACCTCTTGTATTGGGTTGCCTTTGGATCAGTCCAACGGAATTCTAGACGAACTTTTCCAGGTAATACCCCCAATTAAGATTTTATTAAGAGTTCATTCTCGCACCTCTAGAAGTTTAAACCATGTCACTCGCTGAGTTAATTCCTCTGGTCAACAATCTGAGCCAGTCAGACAAATTATCACTCTTTAAAGTCCTAGCCACACAAATCCCAGACGCTGAACTACAATTCATCTTCTCCGCATCAGAGTACCCAATTTTGTCCCCCTACGACGCAACGGCAACTGCAAACATTCTGATGCAGATGATTCAGGATGACCAAGGGGCATCTGCTCATGCCTAGTACAGTTGAGTTTCCCTTTTCTGAGGATGAGGCATTACCGACAATAGACATCTCCAAAAATTATAACCCAGTCACAGCTTGCTTTCGGTTTATGTACTAACTAAACAGTTCAATGGCTGTAATGTATATCTATCGTTGCTAATTCAATTTTACTGAAAAAATATGAGGCAATTAAAATAATTTTTATTCGGGTAGATTCCTTAACTAGAAAGACTTTTAGTCTTGAGATTATATTAGGTCGAGGTCTAATTCCTATCATTTTCAGTATCGTGCTTGTGTTTAGTATTGATGGAGAAAAGTAATGCTAATTTTTTTGGGAAAATTAGTTAAACCATGATTATAACATATAATTAATTTGCAAGAGTTATAGTTAACTTGGTTAGGGCTATGGATTTATTAAAAAATCGTTTTGTGCAGTCGTTGGGAGTCGGGGCGTTTTTTTACCTCCTAATGCTTTCCTTAAATTGGGTGGTGTTGTTCACCCTGAGAATTCTTGAATCTTTTTCTAGTTGGTATCGATACCGCGCCGCTCCCTATTCCTTCCAAATCAGTATCGGGGTGACGCTGGCCTATTTGCTGATCACGGCCGTCTTGAGTAGCCGGCGTGATTAGATACCGTTGCTGCAGCGTTGTCGGCTGTAAAACGTAGTCCAGTAGGGTGCGTTAGACGGCAAAAATTGCTGCTCTGACTGGAAGGTGACAATCCGTCGTAACGCACCACCTCTCATCAACATTTACTCATACCGACGGTTACGTTTGCGGATAATCCCAGTGACAATCCGTCGTAACGCACCACCTCTCATCAACATTTACTCGTACCGGCGGTTACGTTTGCGGATAATCCAGAGGATAAACCAGATAACCAGGGCAAGTAGGGCGATTTTTGAGACGGGAGCCAGATATTCTTCCACAAGGGGGTAATTCTTCCCTAAAAAGTAACCTGCTGCTGTTAAAAAAACGACCCAGAGGGTCGTGCCGATGGTGGAGTAAACTAAAAAGGGAATCATCGCCATGTGATTCATCCCGGCGGGAAGGGAAATCAAAGTTCGCACTCCGGGGACCAAACGACAGAGTAAAACCGCTTTACTACCGTGACGATTAAACCATTGATTGGCTTTTTGAATATCTTTAGCGGAAACAGTGATCCATTTGCCGTATTTATCGGCTAGTTTTTCGATTTTTTCCTCATCCACAACCCGACCGAGATAATACCAAGGTAGCGCTCCGATGACCGTACCAAAAATCCCCGCTACCACTGCCGGAATAAATTCCATTTGTCCCTCATGGACGGTAAAACCCGCCAGGGGCATAATTAATTCTGAGGGAATGGGAGGAAAAAGATTCTCTAAAAACATTAATAGGGCTATGCCTAAATAGCCCATGGAAGTCATTGTATTTGTAATCCATTCAGTCATATTTTTTTAGGATTTAGAAAACAGTTTAAAAGTAAAAAAAGGGGGTTGGGTGTTAGGGGTGGGGAAGTGGGGAAGTGGGGAAGTGGGGGAGTGGGGAAGTGGGGAAGTGGGGAAGTGGGGGAGTGGGGAAGTGGGGGAGTGGCAAGAATAAATCAAAGCAATCTCCTGACGACCGACTCCTGACGACCGACTCCTGACGGCTAAAAAACTGATAACTGATAACTGATAACTGATAACTGATAACTGATATTAGGTTCCGGAAGTCCAGGAGTTGATATATTCTAATTGGGCTTCGGTGAGAGTATCGATTTCAATACCCATGGCTTGCAGTTTCAAGCGGGCGATTTCTTGGTCTAATTCGTAGGGAATTGAGTAGATGCCGGGGGCTAATTTACCTTTATTTTTAACCAAGTATTCTACACCGATCGCTTGGTTAGCGAAACTCATATCCATAACGGCGCTAGGATGACCTTCGGCGGCCGCGAGGTTAACTAGGCGACCTTCACCGATAACAACGACGGATTTACCGCTTTTTAGGCTATATTGTTGGGTAAAGTTGCGAACTTCCTTAACATTATCGGCTTTTGCGCCTAAAGCTTGCAGGTCGATTTCAATATCAAAGTGACCGGAGTTGGAAACAATCGCCCCATCTTTCATCAGGTCAAAATGTTCAGCCCGGATAACGTGCTTGTTACCAGTGACGGTGATAAAGATATCGCCTTCTTTAGCGGCTTCATCCATGGGCATAACCCGGAAACCGTCCATCGCCGCTTCAATGGCGCGCACGGCGTTAATTTCGGTGACAATTACATTAGAGCCTAAACCTTTGGCCCGCATAGCGACACCTTTACCACACCAACCATAACCAGCCACAACCACGGTTTTACCGGCGAGGAGGATATTGGTGGCGCGAATGATACCATCAAGGGTAGATTGACCTGTACCGTAGCGATTATCAAAGAAATGCTTGGTTTCTGCGTCGTTAACGTTCATTGCCGGGAAGGATAACACCCCAGCTTTGAGCATGGCTTGCAAACGGACGATGCCGGTGGTAGTTTCTTCGGTAGTACCGATAATGTCGGGTAATTGGTGACTTCTTTCTTTAACCAGGGTGGCCACTACATCACAACCATCATCGATGATAATCTGGGGTTTGTGATCGAGGGCGATTTGAACGTGACGGTGATAGGTGTCGTTATCTTCCCCTTTGATTGCATAAACGGGGATGCCGTAATCAGCGACTAAACAAGCGGCCACATCATCTTGGGTGGAAAGGGGATTACTAGCAATTAATAACGCATCAGCGCCACCGGCTTTGAGTGCGATCGCCAAATTAGCGGTTTCGGTGGTAACGTGACAGCAAGCGACTAAACGCAGTCCAGCAAAGGGTTTTTCGATGGCGTAACGTTCGGCTAATTGACGCAAAACGGGCATTTCCCGTCCGGCCCATTCGATGCGTTGTTTGCCGATGGGGGCTAAACTAATATCTTTAATGTCGTATTTCTGTTGAACTGGTGTTGCTACCATAAGGGGTTTTCCTTAAATACAAGCCTAGGCTATTGGTTAATTTAACTTAACATTGTCTGGGTATTTTGGCTAATGTCAAGCTTTCGGCTGGTTTTTTATATAGGAAAAAGTTATCAATTCCTCGCTGACCTATCCAGAAATCGGTACATTGTCTCTATTTTAGGTAATTATATAGTACAATACAACTACTTTATGATCTAAATCAAGCTAGAAATCTCTATCTCGTGATGATAAGATAAAGTGATGGGCGAGAAACTGACAGGCGTTAATCCCAAGATAATCCAATGGGCAAGAGAAAGGGCGAGATATTCTCTTGAGTCTGTGGCGGTCAAGTTTAAAAAAGATGTTTCTGTTATCGAAAAATGGGAGTCAGGAGAGGACTTTCCTACTTATAGTCAATTGGAAAAGTTAGCAGAAATATATAAACGTCCTCTCGCTTTATTCTTTTTCCCAGAACCTCCCCTAGAAGCGGAGGAAAAACAAGAATTTAGAACTTTGCCAGACTTTGAAATCGAAAATTTGGCCGTCGATACTATCTATGCTTTACGACAAGCAAAAGCGATGCAATTGTCGCTACAGGAAATTAATAATGGTATTAATCCTAGTACCAAGAAAATCTTTCAGGATATTGCGGTTAGCTCTAGGGATGATTTAAGGATATTAGCCGAACAGATAAGAAATTATTTAAACGTTACTCTAGAAGAACAACTGACCTGGAATGATCAGGAAACTGCCTTAAAAAAATGGCGGAGTGCCGTGGAAGAAGCCGGTATTTTTATTTTTAAGCGTTCTTTTAAGCAGCGAGAAATTTCGGGATTTTGCTTGATAGATATTGAATTTCCGATCATCTATATTAATAATAGCACGGAAAAATCTAGACAAATATTTACCATTTTTCATGAATTAGCACATATTCTTTTGCAGACTAATGGAATTACTAAGTCTGACGATAGATATATTAATAGTTTGCAGGGAGCAAATAAAAGTATCGAGATATTTTGTAATAAATTTGCTGCGGAGTTTTTGCTTCCTAATCATGTCTTTTCTGAGATAATTAGAGAAACAATAGTTAACGATAAAATTATCTCGAAAATTTCCAGTGATTATAAGGTTAGTCGAGAAGTAGTTTTACGAAAACTATTAGATAATAACTTAATCTCCCAGAAAGAATATACTCTTAAAGTAAACGAGTGGTACAGTGAGCAGGTGGGAAAAAATCAGGACAAAAATAAAAAATCTGGAGGTAATCCCTATGCTAATCAGGCGACATATTTGGGAGAAAATTACCTAAAACTTGTGTTCAAGAAATACTATCAAGGCCAATACGATATCGAGCGTGTTGCTGATTATCTAAACATTAAAAAAGTTGCTACGGTGGAAAAACTTGAACAATATTTATTAGACAAAGGACTGTTTTGATGGTTTACATTTTTGACACAAGTAGTTTTAAGGTCTTAGGAAACTATTTTCCCAAAAGTTTTCCTACCGTTTGGCAAAAAATCGATTTGATTGTGTCAGAAGGTAAACTACAATCAGTACGCGAAGTGCTTAAAGAAGTAGAATATGGCAATAATAAACAATTTGTTTTAGATTGGATAGACTCCAATAAACAAATATTTTTACCACCCACTGCTCAGGAAACTTTATTTATTCCTGAAATTTTTTCTATAAGAAACTTTAAGGATTTAGTGATTCAAAAAGCCAGATTACAAGGAAAGCCAGTGGCAGACCCATTTATTATTGCCTGTGCCAAGATAAAAGACGGTTGCGTAATTACCGAAGAAGCCTTAAAGCCTAATGCTCCCAAAATCCCCACCGTCTGTCAACACTTTTCTATCGATTGTACCAATGTTCAGGGTTTAATGGAGCGAGAAGGTTGGCAATTTTAAAACTAAAATTAATGGATAAATTGCCAATAAATTTATATGTTGAAAAGGCTTTTTCTGGAAAACTAATAACCATGTTCAGCCAGAAATTCTAGGCTAATCTCGCTAGGAGGGTGATAAGAGCGCATTCCTAACAATTTTTCCACATATTTGCCTAAAATATCCCCTTCTAGATTCACCCAATCGCCTAATTTTAAATGGGAAAGATTGGTTTCGGCGTAGGTGTGGGGGATGACAGCCACTTTAAACCAGCTGCCGGAGGCATCACAATCGGCCACGGTTAAACTAATGCCATTAACAGCTATACTGCCCTTACCGACGATATAACGAGCTATGTAGTTATTCCACTGCTCTTCTAGGGAACTAGGGGCAGCAAAGGTCATTTCCCACGAATTAGCCACGATTATCGATTCGACTAAACAGCCAATACCGTCCACATGACCGGTGACAAAATGACCGCCGATTTTACTACCCACCCGCAAAGAGGTTTCTAGGTTAACGTTGGGTTCTGTTTTAATCCTTCGTCCTAAAGTAGTGCGCTGTAGGGTTTCCGGGGAAGCGGTGGCCAGAAAACCCTCTGGGAGAATTTCCTCGACTGTCAAACAAACCCCATCCACAGCCACACTATCACCAATCATTAAATCTCGGATAATTGTATCAGAGGATACAGACAAATAAAGTCTATCGGTATCCACGACCCGGATTGTTGCCAAGGCTTGAATTAATCCTGTAAACATCGGCTTTTTTCTCGACTATAAGTCCTTATGAGTGAAAGATTGGGCATTTTCCCCAGAATAATCGGCGACAATATGACCATCTCCGGCTAATTGATATTTGTAGGTCACTAATCCCTCTAATCCCACCGGACCACGGGGAGGCATTTTTTGGGTACTGATACCCACTTCGGCCCCAAAACCGTAACGGAAACCATCGGCAAATCGGGTGGAACAATTATGAAAAACTCCGGCGGCATCGACTCGATCGCTAAAGGTTTTGGCCGTGTTAAAATTTTCGCTGACAATGCCTTCCGTGTGTCGAGAACCGTAATAATTAATATGTTCGATCGCTGATTCCAGACTATCGACAATTTTAATTGACAGAATTAAATCACTATATTCGGTTTGCCAGTCCTGTTCTGTGGCCGATGGTACGTTAATCATCTGACGAGTTGCTTCATCTCCCAATAATTTAACCTTTTTTTCCTCTAATGCTTGTGCCACTGCGGGTAAAAATTGTCTAGCGATGTCTTGATGAACCAATAAAGTTTCAATGGTATTACAAGCGGCAGGATATTGGGTTTTGCCATCGACGGTAATTCTAATTGCTTTGCTTAAATCGGCTTCTTTGTCGATGTAGAGATGACAGATACCATCGGCATGACCGAGGACAGGAATGCGGGTATTATTTTGGATATAACGAACAAATTCGTTAGAACCTCTAGGAATAATTAAATCGATGTATTGATCGAGTTTTAAGAGTTCCTGAATTTCTTCTCGTGTTGTTAATAATCGTACCGCTGCTGGATTAACTTTAGTTTGACTCAATGCCTGATGAATAATTGTTACTAAAGCTTGACAAGAACGGATCGCTTCTTTCCCCCCTTTTAAAATAACGCCATTACCAGATTTAATCGCTAAACTGGTAATTTGAATTAAAGCATCGGGACGAGCTTCAAAAATAACGCCTAAAACCCCTAAAGGACAGGTTATTCTCCGAAGAATTAAACCTTGATCTAATTCCCGATTAATTTGCATCGTAGCTAAAGGATCTGCTAATTTAGACACATCTCGCACCCCGGCAATAGCGGCTTTTAATTTGCTGGGACTTAACTCTAATCGCGCACATAAAGCCGGAGATAATTGCATCGCTTTGGCAGTTTGAACATCGGCGATATTAGCTTCTAGTATCTGATCAGCATTGGCAGTTAAAGCCTCAGCAATAGCCTCTAAAGCTTCATTCCTTTCTTCGTTAGTCAGGATAGCCAGTTGACGACTCGCTTGAC
Organism: Microcystis sp. LE19-10.1B; assembly: GCF_027530565.1. Lineage (NCBI taxonomy): Bacteria > Bacillati > Cyanobacteriota > Cyanophyceae > Chroococcales > Microcystaceae > Microcystis > Microcystis sp. LE19-10.1B. Next base: position 8,005 of record NZ_JAPZQM010000117.1, read on the forward strand.
GGGTTTCTCTGGCGATTTCGGGGAGGGATAGAGAAGTTGTAACCATAGAAAATTAAAAGTAATAACCGCTATCTTGTTTATTTTATCTTATTTTTGATCAAGTTTCAGGGTCATTACACCTCATTGTAAAAATCAAAAATTGTTGTTAGGGTTAGGAGTCAGTAGTCAGGAGAATTAAGAATGAATAATAATCAATTAAATGGTCTATTTACGGATTTTAGGCAATTTAATCCTTATTTTTGCCGTTTTTGAACCCTCAAAAATTAATTAGTCAAGAGGTTTATTGAAGGTTAAGTAGGTAGGCGTTAAAAGTTATCAGATCCCCCCGCCTATCGGCACCCCCCTTATCAAGGGGGGCAGGGGGGATCGAACCTAAAATCCATTTTTAATTTAATTATAACCAGCTACTTATCAACCCTTGTCATGATCATCATAAATCTAGTTAACTAGAAAAAATAGCCGAAATTAGTGATTTTTCTATCCTATATCTGTAGAGACATTATAGTTAACATCCCTACAGAATCTAGACTATCTAGACCGGATTGGCAATCAGACAGTTAGATACCTCTTGACGCGCCCAATTATCGGCGGCTAAAATGTCATCTAGGCTAGGGGTAGAAGTGTTATGAATTGCAAAGCGATCGCAAACTTTTTCGATCACCCGGGGAATATCTAAGAAGCTAATCTTTTCTTCTAAAAATAACGCTACCGCTTGTTCATTAGCCGCGTTTAATACTGCTGGCATTGCCCCACCTGCGCGGCCGGCTGCGTAGGCTAATCCCATACAGGGATATTTTTGATGATCGGGTTCTTTGAAGGTTAAACTACCAGCTTTAACTAAATTCAAAGGTTCCCAATCGGTATAAATTCTTTCGGGCCAAGACAAGGCATATAACAGGGGTAAACGCATATCTGGCCAGCCTAATTGAGCTAAAACCGATGTATCCTGTAACTCAATTAAAGAGTGAATAATACTTTGAGGATGAATAACAATATCGATCGCATTATAATCGACACCAAATAAATAATGAGCTTCGATAACTTCTAGACCTTTATTCATTAAAGTAGCCGAATCGATGGTGATTTTTCTGCCCATAGACCAGTTGGGATGTTTGAGGGCATCAGCTACGGTTACTTGCGGCAATTTTTCCACGGGTAAATCGCGAAAAGCACCCCCAGAAGCAGTGAGAATAATCTTTTTTAATCCCCCAGTGGGAACTCCCTGTAAACACTGAAAAATAGCTGAATGTTCCGAGTCAGCAGGTAATAATTTAACTCGGTGTTTTTCCACTAAAGGCAGCACCACTGGACCGCCAGCAATCAGGGTTTCTTTATTAGCGAGGGCAATATCTTTACCAGCAGTAATAGCGGCAATCGTCGGCAGCAATCCCGCACAACCGACAATTCCCGTGACGACGCTTTCGGAATCGCCATAACGGGCCACTTCGATTACTCCTTCCTTTCCTGCTAGGATAATCGGGGTATAGTCAAGGTCGGAAATTAGGCTTTTTAGGTCTTCTAGTTGACTTTCGTTATTAATCGCCACGATTTGCGGGCGAAATTGCCGAATTTGCTCCGATAGTAGTTGAATATTATTACCCGTGGCTAATCCCACCACTTGAAACTTATCGGGATGATCGGTGACAATATCGAGAGTTTGAGTGCCGATCGAGCCTGTAGAGCCTAAAATCGAGATTTTTTTCATTAGAAACTTAATATAATTTGGGGATTAGCTTTAAATATACGTTCTCCGGGGTCTTTCCGGCACATCAGCGTAAATATTAAACATTTGTTAAAAAAGTTGATAGTTTGACCTTTTTATGCTAAGGCTTAGAAAAAGTTAGCGATAGAGATGGTGACAGAGAAGAAATCGAATAGAAAGGCCAATGGATTAGGCTGTCTAGCGGGGGGTCTGGTTTTTTGCCTCTTATTTCCCCTGTGTGTTTTCTTTTTTGGTTGGTTATCCTTCGCTCTTGGGATGAGTTGTGCTTTCCCCAGTCAATGTTCGACAGAGGGGGAAATAATCAAGTTTATCCTATCAATGATTTCGTTTTTTGGGGGAGGATTGGCAGTACCTATATTCCTCAGTTGTGCCGTGGGAAAAGCCGTCAGATTTGGGTTAAGTCGCAGAAAAAATAACCGAACTTAAACATAAGTTCGGCTAGATTTAATTTAACAACTGGATAAAACTAACTTTCTGTCGCCGTTGCCGTGCTGGGGGGTAACTTAATATTAGTAGCTAATCCCAGAATTTGCAGCAGACGAATGGTCATCCAAGTCAGGTCAACTTCCCACCATTGTAGGCCATGACGGGCAGAATACTGATAGGCATGGTGATTATTGTGCCAACCTTCACCAAAAGTTAGGAGAGCAACCCACCAACAATTTTTAGAATTATCGTGGGATTCATGGCTAACATAACCAAATTTGTGGGTGGCGCTATTGACAAACCAAGTGGAGTGGAAAACTAAGACCAAGCGAACAAAAATTCCCCAAATTACAAACGGCCAACCACCTATAGCATAGAGAATTAAGCCTAAAACAATTTGGATAGGAACAAAATAATTTTGACAGAATTTATAGAAAGGATCGTCGGCGATATCTTGGGTAAAACGAGCGATTTCTTCGTCGGCAGGAATTTCGTGCAGCATCCAACCCATGTGACTCCACCAGAAACCTTTATTAGAATCGTGGGGATCGGGAGCAGTATCAGAATATTTATGATGAATACGATGTAAACCTATCCATGCGATCGCACCCCCCTGACAAGCGAGGGTCCCGCAGAAAACCAGAAAGTATTCTAACCATTTGGGAGTCTTAAAACTCCGATGGGAGACCAAACGATGAAAACCGAGGGTAATTCCTAAACCCCCAGTAATCCAATAGAGAATTAATGTCACTCCCACAGCACCCCAGCTAAAATTGCCAGGCAAGAAGGCTAAAAGAGCCACTAAGTGGATAAAAGCCATGTAGATGAGAGTCACCCAGTCAATGGGCAGTTTTTCGGAAGTCGCAACAGTCATTGAATAACCCAAAGGGAAACAACAGGAGACAGAGCATCATTGTCTTATCTGTCTCGATTTGACACAGGGGGAACTTTGACGCTTAATAAATAGTAACAAATATCACAGTCTATTGTTTGATGGATATCCCCTCTCTACTCCACAGGGCAGAAAAGGCCCTACTCCCCATCTTTTCGGAAATTGACGCACAGGTCAAGGAAAATCTCCGTAAAGTCCTCGGTGCTTTCCGTGAAAACCGCGTCGGAGTGCATCATTTTGCTAGTGTTAGTGGTTATGGTCATGATGACTTGGGACGGGATACTTTAGATCAAGTGTTCGCCCAAGCCCTGGGGGCCGAAAAGGCGGCGGTGCGGGTACAATTTGTTTCAGGAACCCATGCGATCGCCTGTGCCTTGTATGGGGTTCTTCGACCGGGGGATGAGATGTTAGCGGTAGCGGGTGCGCCCTACGATACCCTAGAGGAAGTAATTGGGATTAGGGGCAGTGGTCAAGGCTCTTTAAAGGATTTTGGCGTTAGTTATCGGCAATTAGAGCTAGATTCTACCGGTGCGATCGATTGGTTGGCTTTGGCAACAGCAGTTAAACCCCAAACCCGTTTAGTACATATTCAAAGATCCTGCGGTTATTCCTGGCGATCGAGTTTGTCTATTGACGAAATCGAGAGAATTGTCCGTATAGTTAAACAACAAAACCCGAATACGGTCTGTTTTGTCGATAATTGCTATGGAGAATTTATCAACACCCAAGAACCCACCAACGTGGGAGCAGATCTAATGGCCGGTTCTCTAATTAAAAATCCCGGAGGTACAATCGTCACGGCCGGGGGATACATAGCAGGTAAAGCGGAATTAGTGGAAATGGCCTGCTATCGTCTGACAGCACCGGGAATCGGTAGGGAGGGAGGGGCAACTTTTGACCAAAATCGTCTTCTTTATCAGGGATTGTTTCTAGCACCGCAAATGGTGGGAGAAGCGATGAAAGGCAGTCATTTAATTGCCTATGTGGGCGATAAGTTGGGTTATCCGGTCAATCCTGCCCCTTTTGTGCCTCGACGCGATATTATTCAAGCGATTAAACTCGGTTCCCCCGATAAGCTGATTGCCTTCTGTAAAGCCATTCAAGCCTATTCTCCCATCGGTTCCTACTTGGATCCCATTCCTGCCCAAATGCCGGGCTATGAGAGCCAAGTAGTGATGGCTGGTGGCACGTTTATCGATGGTAGCACCTCGGAATTCTCCGCCGATGGACCCCTACGGGAACCCTATATCGTTTTTTGTCAGGGGGGAACCCATTGGACTCATATTTCCCTGGCCCTAGAACAAGCGATCGCAGCTTTATCTTGAATGGTTCCTCTCACCTTCTTTCTCTCCCCTAGTTAAATTCCTAACTTCCTGTCTTTGTGGTTAACAAAAAGTAAAACGTAGGGTACGTTAGACGGCCAAAATTGCTGCTGTGACTGGAAGGTAACAATCCCTCGTAACGCACCACCTATCATCGACTGTGATTGTGTGATGGACTATGATTGAAGTAACGCACCACCTATCATCAACTAAGTAGCCAATTACAATTAAAGATAAAATACAAAGAACCAGAAGCTTGTCCCACTATCTAAAAATTAATTGAGATTACTTACTTATAATAACAGTGGTACGATAAAACCGATCAAATATCTAAGGAGTTGTCATGAATTACAATCGCAATATAATACCATTAATGGCGGGGGGAATTTTAATATTAGCTTTTACTACCATACTGCGCCCTTTTGCCGTTATTGATACTGGTGAACGCGGCGTTGTCATGTACTTTGGCAAAGTGCAAAAACAAATCCTCGATGAAGGAATTCATCCCGTTATACCGATTGTCACCAAGATCAAGCCCATCAACGTTCGAGTCCAAACAACGGAAGTAAAGGCAAAAGGCTCTTCCAAAGATTTGCAAGATGTGGAAACAACTATTATCGTTAACTGGCACATCGACCCCGACAAAGTCAATCAGATTTATCAACAAGTTGGGGATATCAATGAGATTGTCTCTGGTATTATCAACCCAGCAGTATCGGAAATTGTCAAAGCGGCAACAGCACAACGTCCCGTACAAAATATCTTGCAAGAGCGAGGAGAACTCAAACGTGAAATTGACACTTCCCTCGCCCAAAGATTAAGACGTTATGGGATAATTATCAATGATGTATCTCTCGTTAATTTTGGTTTTTCTGAAGAGTTTAACGCAGCGATTGAAGCCAAACAAGTAGCGGAACAAAAGGCACAAGAAGCTGCTTTTCGCGCACAACAAGCAGCAGAGGAAGCGAAAGCGGAAATCAACCGCGCGAAGGGACAGGCAGAAGCTCAAAAACTATTGCGCCAAAACCTAACAGCAGAAATTTTACAACAACGAGCAATCGAAAAGTGGGATGGACGTTTTCCTGTCGTCATGACTGGTTCGGGCTCCCTTCCCCTGATTAACATCGATTCCAATTTATTATCATCTCAAAAAGAGTAAATAACTTTAGTTCGCGTTAAAGAGATTTTGCCATGACTTCCACGAAAGAATAAGTCCGACCAGCCACGGTAAAATTTCCCACAAGAACTGCTGGGGCCGCATCTTAACTTTGTAGAAATATCGACAATCGGGAATTATCAGTGACTCTTAAATTATTCCCAATATATGAACAACCACAGGTGTGCATCGTAGATTGACAAAAATGAGATGCACTCAATGCTCGAACTTGTCTAACTCGATGCCAGACGGGAAAATAAGCACAAATTTAACTATACTCATTACAATATAAATATCAACGACCACGATAAAAAAACTCTTATGCGGGTAACTCTAAAATCGGCCTTGAGTGATAGTCATATCGATGCTAATCAAAGCAGCAGTCAACGTCAACTGATGCTCTCGATCGCCGCCACCAGTGAACAGATCAACACAAATTTACCGATTAATCTTTGTTTAGTTCTCGATCATAGCGGTTCTATGCAGGGAAAACCGCTAGAAACGGTGAAAAAAGCGGCCTTCAGTTTAATAGAATCCCTCGGGGTTAACGATCGTCTCTCGGTAATAGCTTTCGATCATCGCGCCAAAGTTATTCTTCCCTCCCAATCGCGAGAGGATGATCTGACCTTAATTCGCTCAAAAATTCAACAATTACAAGCGGGAGGAGGTACGGCGATCGATGAAGGGATAAAATTAGGTATTCAAGAAAGTTCCACCGGCAGCAAAGGTTATGTGTCTCATATTTTTCTGCTTACCGATGGTGAAAATGAACACGGAAATAATCAACGCTGTTTAAAATTAGCCGCAGTAGCAGCTGAGTACGGTATCACCTTAAATACCTTCGGTTTTGGCGATCATTGGAATCAAGATATCCTAGAAAAAATTGCCGATATCGCTGGCGGAAGTTTATCCTATATCGAAAGACCCGAACAGGCTTTAATTGAATTTACTCGTCTATTTAACCGTTTGCAATCTGTCCGGTTAACTAACGCTTTCCTGCAATTAGAATTAGATGCTCGGACTCATTTAGCCGACTTAAAACCCATCGCCCAAGTTGCCCCAGAAACTATAGAAATGAGCCTACAAAAAGAGGGCAATTTTTACATCACCCGTTTGGGTGATTTAATGATAGATGAAGAAAAAATTATCCTCCTCAATCTCTATATCGACCAAATTCCCCCCGGTACTCATACCATAGCTAAGGTGAAGATTCGCTACGATGATCCCGCTTCTGGTCAAAAAGGGCTAGAAACTGCGACTGTTAGCCTTAATATCGCCTCCCAAGCTATCTATCAATCCCAATTAAACGAGCAAGTTCAGAAATCGACTCTGACTTTAGCCAAATATCGTCAAACCCAAATCGCTGAAGAAAAATTAAAACAGGGCGATCGAGCAGCCGCCGCCACCATGCTACAAACCGCCGCCAAAACCGCCTTACAATTGGGAGAAAAAAACGCCGCCACTGTCCTCCAAACTAATGCCACCCGTTTACAGGTGGGAGAAGAATTGAGCGAGGGAGATTTAAAGAAAACCCGCATTATTGCTAAAACAAGACTACAAACCGATGGAGAGACAGGAAAATGATTAAAATTCGCCCCTTGCCCCTAGGAATTTTTCTGGTGACAATGTTCGCTCTTCCCCCTGTTATTTTACCCCCCTTAGTCAACGCTATTCCCATCGAATAAATACCGAAACTAAATCCGCACGGGGGATTATGGGTCAGCGATCGAGCTAATATTTTAAGTCGGGCGGGTGTTACGCAAATTTCCGGTGACATAGCCAAATTAGAGGTAGAAACCGGCGCAGAAATTGCTGTTGTCACCGTCCCCGATACCTTACCCTATCCTACCCCCAAAGCCTACGCCACAGCCCTATTTAATCGTTGGAAAATCGGCAAAAAATCGCAAGATAACGGGGTTTTAATCCTCGTTTCCCTCAAGGATAGACGGGTAGAAATCGAGACCGGTTATGGAGTCCAAAGATTTTTACCCGATGCTCAGGTCAAGGATATTATCTACACCTACATGATTCCTAGCTTCAAAACGGGAAACTACGAAGAAGGTATTCGAGCAGGTGTAACAGTTGTGAGCGGGTTTCTCCGTAGTGCTTATGGGTTGCGACAAACTGAATTTAAGCCTCAAATCGCAATGTCCATTCTTCATCTTGTTTTGGCTATCCTGATGGTGGGAGTGTCTTTTCCCTTGATGTTAATTCTATATTTTGTTTATTTTCGTTGTGCCGTTGGTGGCAATGGTCGAGGTGGCCGCAGTGGTGGCAGCAACGGCAATAGCGACTATTGCGGTTATGATGGTGGTGGTTATGGTGGTGGCGGTTATGATGGTGGTGATTTCGGCGGTGGCAGTAGCGGTGGGGGTGGCGGCGGCGGTGATTGGTAGAGTTGACACTCCCTCCCATGAGCGCTTCGGGGAGTGTCAATAGAGGCTTTGGCTACCAGTTCCGTTCTGTTAAACTTACTCAAATCTACTCATGAGCAAATTTGACGTTAACTTCCTGCTTCACTGTAGTAGTGTCGGCACTATCTACTCTACAAGCTGACACGGTGGAACTCACCGCCAAAGAAGCTAGATTTAGACTAGCGTTCAAGTCTCGACCGCAAACTACATGGCATTGCTCACACTCAAAAACTCTTTCAGTTAAAGATAGAGACTCTTTTTTGTACCCACAATTGGAACAGGTTTTACTGCTAGGAAACCACCTATCGGCTATGATTAATTCCGAACCATACAACTGAGTTTTATAATCAAGTTGTCTTCGGAACTCGTAAAAACGCAACATCTCAAAAACCGCTGAGAGGTAAGATGAAAGCCACGACAGCATCTCTGGCCTCTCAGCCTATCGCCTGTGGCTGTTAGGTAGTGTCTAGCTAGTGACCAACTTCCAGGCTGAGACTGTTCTGGGGAGCCG
>NZ_JAPZQM010000356.1:0-1156 GCF_027530565.1 Microcystis sp. LE19-10.1B
CCTATTTCATCGATAATTCCGGCTACTAATCCCAGATGGTCTAGATTTTTGACTTCAATTTCTGTTGATTGATTCATGGTCGAACAGCCCACTGCCTAAGTTTTCCAACAATTCCTATTTTTTCATAATTAGGGGTCTCAATATCCCCCTAACGGCCACCGAGAAAACCTTCACCAGATAAGTATTTTTACTCAAGTCTCTGGAGGGGGACAGCTTATGTGACAGTTGAGGGTGCGGAATGTGGGCTTCAAGCAGTCAGGTACTGGTGCACTTCAAACTTGAATTGGCCTTTGCTAAAATCTACAATAGAAATAAATACTAACTAAACAGCTAAATTATGACAACTCAGCCTAAAGACCCTGAAATAGTTTTACGCGATGGGAAACCAGTGTCGGTTATTCTCGATATTGAGGTTTATCAAGAGATGTTAGAGCAAATTGAAGCGATTGAAGATTTAAAGGCTTTAGCCGAAATGCGCCAGAAACCCCTTGAGTTTCGTTCTCTAGATGACTTTCTCAAAGATTATTCAACGGATGTATGAAGTTCTTCTAGAAAAACAGGCGGAACGGGATTTAAGAAAATTACCTGCTGATTTATTTGAGCGTATTATTCCGGTCATTAGAGCCTTAAACACTAATCCTAGACCATCTGGATGTCTTAAGTTGAAAAACTCCCTACAAGATTACCGTGTTCGAGTTGGAGAGTATCGAATTATTTACGAAATTGATGATAAAAACCAAGTTGTGAAAGTGATGCGAGTTCGACACAGAAGGGAAAGTTATCGTTAGAATTTGTTTAGATGATCTCTGTAAAAAAGCAAGGTGAGGCATTTATAGGAAATGCCTCTAGCACTATCTTCAAGATTTGCGCTTTAAAGCTGCACCTATTCCTAATACTCCTAAACTCAGTATTCCTAGAATTGATGAGGGTTCGGGGATGGATGAGGATTCTCCAATTGCTACTCCAGGGTTATGATAGAGAAACTGAATATCCGAAGCCGATAAAGCTCCACTATATAGGGCTGGCTGAATAAATCTAAAAACTTTGTTGGGTAAGACTTTTAGACCTTTTGTCAATCAAAAAGTACTGGATCTGGGAGTGATCGGGGGGAAATTTAGGCACTTTTTCCCTGAAAATTAGGTAATTGGCCACCTCA
>NZ_JAPZQM010000342.1:0-1191 GCF_027530565.1 Microcystis sp. LE19-10.1B
TTCAAAAACCTTGCATTATCCTTCTTGTAGTACATCGCTTGGTACAAAAAACAAGGGCAACAAAGCCTAAAACGACCGGCTCCTGACGACCGGCTACTGACTCCTACCCCCAGGAAAAACTTTTTCAGCAGACCCTAACTAAATTGAATACCATCAAATTGATGTGCTTGAGCTTGCTCAAACCAGTTTTTGACCTGAGTATAAAGAGTCGGATGATTAGCTTTAAGGGCGACAACGTAGTCAGCTTTTTTGGCTTGAATATGATTAATAATCGCCGTTTGAGTTCCCATAGCATCTAGGGTGATAATTGCCCCTTGAAGGTCTAACAGTTCTAGTAAAGCGGGAATAGCAGTAATCTCATTGGATTTATCTTCCACCTTGACTTGTCCTAAAACTAATTTCTGCTCCCCCGCCCAAGCCGTCACTAAATGCAAGGCTTTAATTCCTTGATTACGGTCGTAAGAACCTCTGAGACTTTTCCCGTCTATGGGAACTATTTCCCCCGAAAGAGAACCGATTAAATGGGGCAGCCATTGAGACAAAACTTTGGCCAAAACTTCCGGGTTAATCCGTTCAAAAACCCGCCGAAAAGTGTCATCAGAAGGAATGCCATTAGGTAATTCTAAAAACTCAGATAACCAAGACTGCTTACTGAGTCCATAATTTTCCATGTCTTCCCAACCTTTGGCTCCTGCTATAACTGCTAAAACAGCAATGACTAAAATATCAGTTAATAAATGTTTTTGGGTTCGGGACGCTCTTGGGTCAGGAATATCTTGAAGATAAGTCAATAAACTAGCTTGAATTTCATTTATTGATGTTAAAGGAAGCTCAGGTTTTAGTTGAGCTTTATTTCCGGTGGGGAGAACGGGAGCAAAACCTTTACCCATGAGCTATTTCCTCATTAATTTTCATCAACAACAGTGAGACTAAGGCTAATTATAAATTATACAGAGGTAGCAGCGGCTAAGTCTGGGTACTGGCAGTGCGGGACGGTGCTATGGCGATTTGATTACCCTATTCAGAAATCTTTGTCAAGTACAATTTATACCAAATTAGATGAGCTTACCCTGTTATAGACAAAGGCATTTAGCGATTTTTGTCAATTGTTTTTTATCTAGAGCGAACTAATCAATTAAGTCTCTTGCCAGATAAGGATTTAGTCGATTTATGCCCCCCTATCGAACCATA
>NZ_JAPZQM010000668.1:0-2828 GCF_027530565.1 Microcystis sp. LE19-10.1B
AAATCCTTATCTGGCAAGAGACTTAATTGATTAGTTCGCTCTAGATCAAAAATAATTGACAAAAATCGCCAAATGCCTTTCTATATAAGGGTTCCATCCCTTATAACCCCCGTCCATTGCATAACAAAAACCGAAGAACCATCCTTATCTGGCAAAAGACTTAATTGATTAGTTCGCTCTAGATAAAAAACAATTGACAAAAATCGCTAAATGCCTTTCTATATAAGGGTTCCATCCCTTATAACCCCCGTCCATTGCATAACACAAACCGAAGAGCCAATAACTCCTGACCCCGATATATTGAGGGGATACGATTTTTTCCCCGCCACTTCCCACTCCCGATTAAAATTGAATTTCACCCATATCTAGGGATAAAAAGCGATCGAGTCCTAAATACATCCAATAAATAGAGTTTGGGGATTCCTGAATAGTTTTTTGAAATCCCAAGGCTGCGCCTAATTTCTCATAATCAGGATGAATAATCAAAGTATGTAAATCGCAGAGATTAGGAAAATCTAATATCATTCTCTGGAGAGTTTTTTGGGCATCTTGCAGGAAGATTAAACGATATTTTTCTAAATAATTAGCATCAATCATCCAACTGCGAATAAATACCGAAAGACAATTTTCATCTCCCACAGATGCCATTTTAAAAGGATCCTGTTCGTTGATCGCACTTAGATGTAAACTCTTGTTAGGAGAGGTAAAAAAATTCGCTTCCGACTCGTTTGCGGTGGGATAGAGGAGATAAAAACCGACGGGATTAAGATTATCTACCCGACGCAAAACTCGCATACCTGTGGTGTAATCTTTTGCCCAACCCCGCAACAGACGAGAAATGCGATGGGGAATTGCTTCAGCATTGCGATTCATCCAGTTATAATTGCGTGTCAGCAAGTTAGCCACAGGAATCGCATCACAACGGGGATTAAATTGATCTAATTGCAATTCTACAGATGATTCTGAGCTATCAGGCTCTAAAATCCCCGTAATTGGCTTGATTTTAATTCTGGTTGTGTTGCCGTCAAAAATTTTTTCGATTAAACCAAGGGCTGCTAATTTATCTAACATCATACCGGCAGAGCGATCGCTGCCCTGGTCTTGATCCTGATAAAATAGATCGGATGCTTGTCGATGGGTACAGATAATGGCAGTGGTGGGAAAAATTAACTGGGATAAAGGGGGTTTTACCTGTCCTTCCTTGGCAATCGCATAAATCCAAAGACGCAGAAAACAAGTGGCACGCACCCGGGTTAATCCCACTCTCCCCACCAAGTGCTCGATCATTTGTTCTTGTTTTTCCCAAGAATACCAAATTTTCAGATGTTTAATCTCCATCTTTTTGGTCCTAGATTCTGACAATGATTATACTTGATACTTCACCCCACTTCACCCCAATTCACCCCAGTTCTCAACCCTCCCCCTACTAGATAGCGCTCATTGTTGTTGCACCTCTAGAACCGACAGAATGGTTCCAGAAACATTTAGGAGACGATTATGAACGATAAAAAATACGGTACTGCTCCCAGTCATACTCAAGCGTGGATTTTTCAAACTTGGTTATCTTTTATTGTCTCTATTTCTGCCACTTCTTTAGGAGTTATTTATCTGCCGGTAGATCCGTGGATTAAAGGTTATTTAGGCATGGGTTTACTATTTAGCGTCGGTTCCACCATTAATCTATCAAAAACTGTCCGCGATGTCGAAGAATCTAAACGCTTAATTAATCGCATTGACGAAGTAAAGTTAGAACGGATCTTGACTCAGTACGATCCTTATAAGGAGTAGTTTTTCTCAGTTATTGGTTATCAGTTTTTTCGATTATTCTAACTCTTTTTTCTGACTTAGGAGAGTTTATATGCTATTCACAACTAATCTCATCGGTGTGACCAAAGGAATAATTTCTCTTTTACAAAATCCCGGTAATACGCTGTCTGTATATGATATTGAAGATGGACTAAAAGAGAGTTGGTTACAGCGATTATCTTTGCAATATGTTAAAAGCGATCGGGAGCATCTCACCTTTGTAACTCCTAAATTAAGTTTTATGTCAAGCTATTTTGAAAGCCTTGCTAGAAGCAAGTTTCATCGACAAGTATAATTACTCACTTGCACAAATGAGATGCCTCCTCCCTAACAAATAAACAAACCAATAGATACTTGAGGCAATGATGATTGCAGAATTAAATATCCGGTTAGAAGCCCACGAAAAAACAACCGAAGAGATAAGGCTACGGAAGGAAGATATCGACCGGCAGTCGGCCGAGTTTAACCAGTGGATGACCAGAATCAAAGCAAGGCTGGATGCGATCGCAGGCAAGATCGAACGGGCCAAAAACAACACCAAGTAGGGTTTGTGGCAAAAAGTTTTTCCTGGGGGCAGGGTGTGGGGTGTGGGGTTTTACCAGTTTTGAGGTGGCCAATTACCTAATTTTCAGGGAAAAAGTGCCTAAATTTCCCCCCGATCACTCCCATATCCAGTACTTTTTGATTGACAAAAGGTCTAAAAGTTTTACCCAACAAGGTTTTTAGATTTATTCAGCAAGCCCTAAGTAAGCTTTCTTGGGCATTTTATCTCCCTGTCTTTAACGCTCTTGGAGGGAGTCTGGCAAAAGTCTTACAGTCTCTAAACCCTAGCTCTCTTATGGAGTAAGCCTTCAAGCTATCGCTAACTAACAGAAACCCGAAAGGCTCTTCGGTTTGTGTTATGCAATGGACGGGGGTTATAAGGGATGGAACCCTTATATAGAAAGGCATTTAGCGATTTTTGTCAATTATTTCTTATCTAGAGCGAACTAATCAATTAAGTCTCTTGCCAGATAAGGATT
>NZ_JAPZQM010000146.1:0-21248 GCF_027530565.1 Microcystis sp. LE19-10.1B
TGTTTGTCTTTGAACTTAAAAGCAGATTTAGTAAATTCAGCACTTCCTCCTTGATGTTTTTTCTTAAAGTTAGGATACTTAGTCCGACCAGCAAAGAAATTAGTAAAAGCTGTTTGTAAATGTCTTAACCCTTGTTGTAAAGGTACACAGCTTACCTCGTTGAGAAAGTCTAATTCTTCTTGCTTTTTCCAATCGGTCAACATTGAAGAAGCTTGAGCGTAGCCTACTCTTTCTTGTCTTTCATACCAAGCTTGTGTTCGTTCGTGGAGAGCTTTGTTGTAAACTAATCTTACACAGCCCAAAGTGCGCCGCAATAGCGACTCTTGTTCTGGTGTTGGGTAAAATCGGTAAGAATAGGCTTTTTCCATATCTCGCATTCTAGCATATATCGTGTAAATGCGCTAATATTTAACGGTAAAGCCGTCGTAGAACGGCGGGGTTTCAGACGCAAATTTTCGATGAAGTTATACAACAATATAGGCGAGTGTGTCCGGGCGATCGATAAAGAATCTTAATATATTTTTCAGGCCTGATCAAGTCATGTCAGGGGTGATGTGAGCTAGGGGCGGTTTTATGGGTTAGCAAGGGAGAATACCCCTTGCTATTGCCGATTTTAACCGTTACGTTGACAGTGACGGGAGCTGCTCACCCTAGCTTTAAATTTCGCCGCGAATTTCTTCGACTATGCCATCTCTAAGGACGAGTTCCACATTCATTTTGGCCACTAAGTTATCGCCTTTTTCAACCCGGAAAAAGCTTTCTAGTTGTGCTTGGGCGACTTCTTGATTGAGTTCCAACAGTTGTACCTGTTGCAATTGTTGCAGATACTGGTTTTTTTGTTCGAGAAACTCACTTTTCTGTTGATTGACTTGGATTTGAATATTGTCAATCTGTTGGGCAGCCGCGGGGGGTAAGGGGATCAGACTCTGACGCTGAATTTCTGCGATCGCTCTTTGGCCTTGGGTTTCTAATTGTTGAATTTGTGCGTCAATTTGAGCCATTTGTGCTTGTAATTGCTGTTGTGCTTCTTCTTTCCAGCGCGGAGTCACGATGACTTTAATTGTCACCGGGCGCTTCAGTAATAAACTGGTTTGTGCGTCATCCATGATTTGCTTATCCTAAAAAGGTCTTTTTGTCAAGGGGTTAGGGAATATTTGCCGGAAATATTTACTTGGCAAACATCTCGTTAATCATATCGCGATAGCGTTGCGTTACTACCGGTCGTTTAATCTTTAAAGTTTGGGTCATCATGCCGTTTTCTTGGGAAAAAGGCTCTAAAATTAACTCAAAGGTTTTAATCTGGTCATCGGCACGATAACTGGGCCGATTTCTTACCTCGCGCTTTAATTCTTGTTGGTAGAGAGCTAAGACTTTTTTGCTGTAGAGATCGCTAGAAAGAATCGTTGAGCGATCGCTGTGAAGATCGGGTAAATTTAAGGATATTTTCTGTTCTTGCGCCCAATTGGCCAGTATATCAAGATTAGGCACGATCAAAGCCCCCAAAGCTTTTTGATCCTGTCCCACTAGCATAATTTGGGAGATAAAGGGACTGCGTAAACAAGCATCTTCAATCGGTTGCGGTTCGATATTTTCACCATTGCTCAAAACAATTGTATCTTTGGCCCGTCCGGTTAAGACTAAATCCCCGGCAGCGGTTAACCAACCAATATCACCGCTATCAAACCAACCATCGGGAGAAATCGCTTTTTCGGTTGCTTCGGGTTTTTTATAGTATCCCTGCATCACCTGCGGACCACGAATCAAAACTAAACCGTGTTTTTCTGTCGGTAAGACTTCTTTGCTGTGTAAATCGACAATACAGATTTCTGTCTGAAAGACGGGACGACCGGCAGACCCGCGCAGGTTATGATCGATACGACGGACGGTAGCCACAGGAGAAGTTTCTGTCAGTCCATAACCAACTAAAATCGGGATTCCCGCAATCTCATAGAAAGTATCTAGATGTCTGGCTAAGGAACCACCGCCACTTACCAAGATTTTAACTTTATTTCCCACTGCTTGGCGAATTTTGCCATAAACTAGCTTATCACCGATGGCATGGAGGGGATAGAGTAAGAGGGATTGAATTCTTGCTTTCAGTCTTTCGATCCCGGAAGCGTGAAGATGATCTAGACTGAGATTATCAGCGATACGTTTAGCAATAACGTACTTTTCCGACTTTTCTAGCAAAAATCTCACTAATTTCTGTTTTGTGGCCGATTGTTCGCTAAATTGTTTTTGGATACCCTCGTAAAGAGATTCCCAAAGACGGGGAACTCCCACCATTAATTGCGGACTAAATTGCTTTAAATCGGACTTAAAAGTGCGAATACTGGTATAAATCTGGGTGCAACCCTGAGCTAGACTGAAATACTCACAACTGCGCTCGTAGGAATGCCATGAAGGTAGTATACTTAAAACTCGATCGCCAGGATCCGGTTGAAAGATAGCATTTAAGTTGCGTACCTGATGCAGCAGATTACCGTGACTTAGCATCACCCCTTTTGGTTGTCCCGTCGTTCCCGATGTGTAGATGAGGGTAGCCAGATCATTTTCGCTCTTGGTGATGGGTTTAAGGGTGTTCTCAGCCCCGATCGCCATTAGTTGCTTGAAATTTAAGGTCTGCACGGAAATCGCCCCAGTAGCGGGGTCTTCGTCGGTGAGCAGCACGATTAATTTTAGGGGCAATTCAGGGATTTTCGCCAGCAATTTCCCTAAAGTTTTGTTATTTTCGACAATCAGCGTCTGACTGTCACTATCGGCCAAAATATAGGCTAATTCCTCTGCATCTGCTTGAGCAGATCGTACCGCGTTGGCTGCCCCGGCTGCCATGGAACCTTGGTCGGCAATAAACCACCGGGGACTATTATCGGCAAATAAAGCGACATTTTCGGTTTCTGTGACTCCTAATGCTTGTAAAGCGGCGGCAAATTGCTGAATTTGTTGATAAAGTTCCCGATAGGTGATAATTACTTCCGGTTTACTGTGGGGATCGTGCAGGGCGATAATATCGGGGAAACGCTGGGCAACTATTGACCAAACTTCGGGTAAAGATTGAATATTTGAATAGTCAATTAGGGTTGTCATAACAGTAGTTATAGAGAGTTACAAGGGTAATAGCATATAGATTAACCATTCTAGGCTCTTTTTGCTGGTTCTCCTAGACAGTATTTGAACAGGTATCTAGTCCTGCAAAGTTAATTTCCTAGTCGAGACTGGGAGAGGGGAGACTTTTCGGTTATCGGTGAACAGTGAACAGTAATCAGGGAATGTTACTGTTACTTAATACTGCTTACTGATTACGGAAAAGGCTGACAGCTTAGATGTATAATTAATTTTGCCTAGGTACTTAAATATAGTTGTAACTAGCAGAAAAAACGATGATTGCTTTATCTAACTATAATAATCTCACTCCAGAAGAATATCTTCAGTTTGAAGAAACCAGTCCCATTAAACATGAATATATCGATGGACAAGTTTACGCCATGGCAGGGACGACGGATACTCATAATATTGTTTCGGGGAATATATACACAATTATTCGTAATCATTTGCGGGGTTCCGATTGTCGGGTTTATTTTGCCGATGTGAAAGTCAGATTAGAGAAGCGCAATCACTTTTATTATCCTGATATTATTGTCACCTGCGATGACAGAGATAGAGAAACCGCTACCTACAAAAGTTTTCCTAAACTGATTATCGAAGTTCTCTCCGATTCTACAGAAGCTTTTGACAGGGGGGATAAATTTAATGATTATCAAACTCTAGAAAGTTTAGAGGAATATGTCTTAGTCAATAGTAAACACCAACGAGTGGAAACTTTTCGACGGGGTGAACAGGGTTTATGGATTCTGCAAACCTATCAGCAAGAAAGTTTTAGTTTGCAGAGTATTAATCTGACGGCATCTTTTCGGGATTTATACGAGGATGTCACCCTAGAAACGGTTAATGATACTCCCGAAAGTCCTTAAGAAAATCTCCTTCAACGATTAAACCCATGATTGCTCTATCTAACTATAATAATCTCACTCCAGAAGAATATCTTCAGTTTGAAGAAAAAAGTCCCATTAAACATGAATATATCGATGGGCAAATTTACGCCATGGCAGGGACGACGGATACTCATAATATTATCGGACTCAATTTCACTTTTATCATTCGTAATCATTTGCGGGGTTCCAATTGTCGGGTTTATTTTGCCGATGTGAAAGTCAGATTAGAGAAACGCAATCACTTTTATTATCCTGATATTATTGTCACCTGCGATGACAGAGATAGAGAAACCGCTACCTATAAAAGTTTCCCTAAATTGATTATCGAAGTTCTCTCCGATTCTACAGAAGCTTTTGACAGGGGGGATAAATTTAATGATTATCAAACTCTAGAAAGTTTAGAGGAATATGTCTTAGTGAATAGTAAACGCCAACGAGTGGAAACTTTTCGACGGGGTGAACAGGGTTTATGGATTCTGCAAACCTATCAGCAAGAAAGTTTTAGTTTACAGAGTATTAATCTGACGGCATCTTTTCGGGATTTATACGAGGATGTTACCCTATAGGGAATGAAAAATAATTAAGGTACAACCTCAAAAGGTTGATTTCCATACCGTCGGTAAATATAGAAATCGCTATCGAGAGTGAATATTTGTTTTTGATTAAGAACTTCAGCCATGGCTACTAAAGAAGCATCTGCTAAATCCATAGGAACATCTTGATATTGTATCATTAAGGTTTCCATTCTTGTTAGTTCATCTGAATTATGATGGTGTATTACCAGTATTTCATCTACCACATAACCCCATAATTCTTGTTGTGCGAACCAACCACCATATCGACGCAATAAATACATTGCTTCGGTAAAACAAGCGCAAGTCGTGACAAGGGGGCCGATAGCGAAGATAAAATGTCAACACAACGCTGATGATTTTTATCAGCTTCATTAATTAAGGCAATAAGTGGAGAAGCGTCGCAAAGAGTCATTGATGTAATGCTGATTAGTCTTGAACATCTAAAATATTTGTAAAAACTTCTTCTACTCGCTCAGATAAATCTGATGGCTGAAAATAAACTCGTCCAACTCTTCCTTTTAATTTTTGGTCTAGGGTTTCTGGAGTGGAAGAATTGGAAGATTGATTAGGTAGAATGGTCAATCTCACTCGCTGACCTGCTAATTTAGCACTATGCTGTAAAATTTCTTCCCAAGTCCCCTCTAAAGTGTTTTGTTCCATAGATATTGATTTGAATTTCGTTCTTTCCTCAGTGTAACAAGCAAAAGATAAAAAAACAAATTTCTAGAATTTTTTTGTCTTATTGTTTTCTACCGGGGGGAATAAAACGGATTTCAATTCTGCGTCTGCTTGCATCTGCGTCACGATTAACCGCGGCTAATTTACCCGATGGGAGGTATAACTGTCCTGCGGAAAAAGCTCGAAATTTGACGTTTTTGAGTTTACCTGTGTTTTCGATTTCTTGGACTACTGCTAAAGCGCGCATTAATCCTAAATCAGTGTTAGAACCGGGTACTAGCATTTTAACAGATTGTTTTCTGCTGGCAACCGATTCGATATTTTTATCGAGATTACTTGTCTTCTGTATTCCTTGTCCGTCGGTGTGTCCAATTACTTGAATAAAGTCGATTTCTCTGTCTTTGGTAATGGTTTCGATAGCGGGAATAATGCGCTGACGAATATAGGTTTTTAAAGCGGGGTTTAATTCAGCACTTCCCGACTGAAATTTGAATTTTCCTGATTTTTCATCGATAACTATCGGGGTTGCTGTTTGCAGTTTTCGGTTAGCTTCCTCCAGTTTGCTGATGAGATTATAAGACTGAAAAAGTGCCAAGAGGAGAAATAAACTCAGAATCATGAAAGCATTGGACATTAAATCGGTAAATGCGGGATAAACATCCACCGATTTATCTTCATCCCGGTAGTAGGTACGTCTAGACATAATTGCTTAGAATTTGTTAGTGAAGTTATCAAATATGGTGTTAATGTCATCCTGAACATTTTTTTGAGTAGGATTAGGGATTGTCTAAAAAAGTTTTTCTATCTTATCCTTTAAGCTAGAAAATTCAGACTGAACATCTTTTTGAGTAGGATTAGGGATTGTCTCAAAAAGTTTTTTAAGTTCTTCCAACTTCTTATTTAACTTATAAATGTCATCCTGAACATCTTTTTGAGGAGGATTAGGGATTGTCTCAAAAAGTTCTTTCATCTCATCCTTTAAGTTAGAAAATTCAGACTGAACATTTTTTTGAGTAAGATTAGGGATTGTCTCAAAAAAATTTTTAAGTTCTTCCAACTTCTTATTTAACTTATCAATGTCATCCTGAACATCTTTTTGAGGAGGATTAGGGATTGTCTCAAAAAGTTCTTTAAGTTCTTTCATCTTATCCTTTAAGTTAGAAAATTCAGAACTCATTTCGCCAATTTTCTCCAGTTCTGCTAAACATTTGTGAATTTCTCCATAGATGTGTTCAATCATTTTTTGATTCGATTTATTTTCCTTAGCGATAACTTTCTCTAACTTATCTCGCAAAGATTCTAAGTTAGCAGTTAATTGACTGGTGTTGGTGTTCACTGCGTTAATTACTTGAGAAAAATCTGATTTAAGGCTGCCAAATTGATTGGCTGTTTTCTCAATAGATTGGGAAACTGCTTTTAATTGTTCTGAGTTCTTAGTTAATTTATCATCAACTACCATCCCTAAGTTATTGCTTAAAAGGTTTAACTCAGACTGTAAGCTTTCCTTGACTTGAGTAACTTGCTCTGTCACTGTACCAATTAACTGAGACAAGTTAGCATTAGTCACCTCTGGATTATTACTAGAGCGCTCAATGCCATGGGAAGCAGTGAGGATTTTATCGGAGGTTTGGGATAGTCTTTGCTCAAGACGATTGATAAGTTGATTGCCTAATTGTTTCGACTCGGAGTTAAAACTGTCTTGATAGGTTTTCACGGTTTCGATTAATTTTACTAATTCTCCTTGAATGTTGGATAACTTTTCTTGTTCGGTGACTGAGCGTTGCTGATTTTGTTCTAGGATTTTCTCAGAGACTTGAGTAACTTGCTCTGTCACTGTATCAATTAACCGAGACAAGTTAGCATTAGTCACATCGAGATTATTACTAGAGCGCTCAATCCCATGGGAAGCAGTGAGAATTTTATCGGAGGTTTGGGAGAGTCTTTCATCGAGACGATTGATAAATTGGTTTCCTAATTGTTTCGACTCGGAGTTAAAACTGTCTTGATAGGTTTTCACAGTTTCGATTAATTTTACTAATTCTCCCTGGATGTTAGATAACTTTTCTTGTTCGGTGACTGAGCGTTGCTGATTTTGTTCTAGGATTGTCTCAGATTTTTGATTCAAGTCAGTAATTTTTATTCCTAACTCAACCATAGTTGTCATGGAAAGCTGGAAGTCTTGAGTTAAAGAAGCTAGAGATTGAGTTGATTGGTTTAAATCTGTAGTAGAATCGGCAAACTGTTGATGAGCAGTCATTAAATCTGCGGTTGCTTGCACTAACTTATCAGCAAATTGACTACTTTCGATTTTTTCGGAAGCTTCCAGAAAACCTAGCGCACTATTTTGTAATTTTTGAGAAGATTCTTGGATATTTAAATACACTTGTTCTGCTAAATCGTTAGCTCTTTTATTACTGCTGATAATCTCCCCGATATTCTGCTCTAGTATTGCAGTGGATTGAGAAAATCTCCCTTGGGTTTCTGCTAAACTAGCGGTAAACCTTTCGATATTACCAGAGAAGTTACTTTTTTCAATTAACTCTGACGCTTGTTTAAAAAGCAGTACACTATTTTTTAGTTCCTGAGAGGATTTTGTAAACTCTCGGTTTGCTTGCGTGATAATTGGTACTTGCTCGTTAAGTTCAAAAGCTGAACGCTGAAAAGTCGTCGCACCAGTAGATAAAGTTCCCGCAGTTTCAGTTAATCTTTCACAAACCTGGGTGACTAACTTAGCTGTTTC
The DNA here is from genome assembly GCF_027530565.1 of Microcystis sp. LE19-10.1B. Classification (NCBI taxonomy): domain Bacteria; kingdom Bacillati; phylum Cyanobacteriota; class Cyanophyceae; order Chroococcales; family Microcystaceae; genus Microcystis; species Microcystis sp. LE19-10.1B. The sequence goes on from NZ_JAPZQM010000146.1 coordinate 7,986, forward strand.
CTGATTACCATCAGCAATTTCTTTAGCAACTTTTCCTAAAGAAGATTCTAATACTCTCGTCACCTCAGTATGAAAGTTAGTCAGAAATGCTTGCTGTTTATCCACCATGCGATTAACCGCTTTATCCAAGCGACTATTCCCTTCTACAGTCGGCTGCAAGATGTTATCTAAATAGTCTTCTAGGGAACTAATTAGATTTACTTTAGCAAGGTTGGTATTAAAGATTAAGTTAATCACAGTCAGTAAAGAACTACAAGCTAAACCAATTAAGCTAGTGATAAAAGCAATCCCCATACTTCCTAGGGGAGTTTTGAGCTTTTCTCCTAAACTTTGCACATCGACATTATTGATATCGATAAGTGTGCTGATTCCCGTCAGATTGAGAGTAATTCCGAGGAAAGTTCCCAACAAACCAAAAGCGAGGAGGAGATTGGGTAAGACTCTTACAAAATAATCCCATTTCTCGCAGCTAAGAGATTTAGACATGAAAGTAAATTGTTCTTCATGGTATAAACCATCTACCAAAGCTGCGGTATTAACATCATCTAGTTGACTACTGGCTATCTTAAATCTATTCTCTAGATTAGAGATAATTTTAGGTTGAACCCCGCGACTTTCTCCCCGAATTAAGCGCTTGACTTTTACAGTTGACTCTTGGAGATGTTTATAGAGAGCAATCCGGATTCCCACAGCTAAGACGGTGGGAAAAATAACCAAGACTAGAGTTAAAACAATCAGATAGGGAGGAAAAAGGTTAAGTAATGCCATGATAGTTATTGGATACCTCGAATTGTGATTGATAGAGAGAGTTGGGGGTGAATGTTTCCTCAGATAGCTGGGGAAACATCATTAAGATTGATTAATTTTATCATTCATCATCAGTGCTAACCTCTGCGGGTAAACTGGGTTGACTACTGTTATTATTTGTTCCCAGTAAAGTTTGTTGCTTTTGCTGTTGTTTGTCGAGTTTTTTCTGTTCAGCAGCACGTTTTTCTAGTTCCATTTTCAGTTGATTAACAAAACGGGTGATAATTCCTTCTTTTGCCTCCTGTTGAGCATTTCCATCTTGTCCAGCTACCTTATTCTTGTAGCGAGAATTGGGGTGATGGTCAGGTAAATTTTTGACATTGTTGACAAAATAGCTGACGTTCTGAAAATAATCACCCTCGTTAGTAAATAATAGAGGAGGATTAGCCAAAATCTCATTTTTTGCCTGATTAAGCAGTACCTGCAAAGCATTAATCATGTCCTTACGAGAAGCAAATTGTTCTAAAGCAAGTCGCCAATTACCGCTAATGTCAATAATGGACTTATTGTTAAATAAATCGCCTTCGATGACTAATTGATAAGTATCATCTTCCTCATCGTATTCCAGTAAACCGAGAGCAATTGCGGGATAAAAAATAAACTCTAATTCCTCAATTAATTTGGCAGGTGGTGGGATAATATCAGCAAAATCTATCCTGTAATCATTGTGTAAAATGCTGATTCTCTTTTGGTCTTGATAGATTTTTTGTAACCCAGATAAATCAGTAATGATTCTTAGGGAAAACCCACCAAACTCGTAGGTAATTAGGATTTCTTCGTCGGTTTGAATTGATTCAAAAGAAGTCCCCAGATTAATATTTAAATCAGATTCAAGAGTCTTCATAAATCTTTGCATGGTGGGTGAATTATCATCCTTAGTCCCAATTAGCAATGCTTTATCTGTATGCAAACGATAGTAAGCATCATTAACATTTATGGGTAACATTAAATCAGCTTCTCGCAGAATTTGCGCCAAGCGTTCAGGAAAATCATGTGGTCTATATTGACCCATAAATCGCTTAATTACTGCATCAATTTTATTAGTGCTTACTGATTGAAACTGTTTCTCGATTGTTGCTGTTAGGGTATCTTTGAGAGTTTCATTATCAATAACAAAAGATTGGCTAAATAAACTGAATAGTGAAGCATTATAGCCTAAATTATTGGTGACTTTTTGGCTAACGGAAATGTATTGAGTTCGGGAGTTACTGTCAGGGATACAGTTATCAATATTCTCCTCTGGGAAAATACCTTCCCCAGTCATCTCGTCGAGATTTAACTGCATTAACTCCTGTTCGTATTTATCGTATTCTGCGATTAGCTGATGTAGGGTTTCTTTCAGTTGTTGTATCTGCAGCATTCGACTGGAAATATGCTTGAGAATCGCTTCAACAATCTTTCTGGATTCCCCATTGATGCTGAAATTAAAGTTATGCTGAATTAATTTTTGTCCGCTTTGAACGTAGTCTCTTAACTCGGCCTTGATTCTCTCACTATTGGCATTTTTATTGAACATCTTGAAGACAGACTTTTTCCCGTTTATATCTTCGAGAGTTTGTTTGAGATTTCGCCAAATGTTATCAATTTTTTCCGAGGAATGAAACCCTTTATTATCCTGAGATAATTCCTCTAGATTCCCCTTGTAGGTATTAATCTGTACTTGTAAAGCGACCAAAAAAGATAGGCTATTTTCCAAAGAAAATTCTAAGCTATCAGGATTAAGAAGAATCTCCAAAAATTGGTCAATATCTGACTTAAATTTTTCGATTAATTTAGGTTGAGTTTGTTGGGTCAGAGTTAACCAGATTCCGCGACTGCTATCTGTTTCTCCCCCTTGTACTTTGCGAAACTCTTTTTCTAGGGATTGCTTGACGGTTTGGGGTAAATTCTCCAAATCTTGACTATTGGATATTTCTTCCTCTAGGGAATTTTTCCAAGAGGTTAAAGTCTTAGAAAAAGTTTTATTATTCTCTAGGGTTGCTTCTTCCAATCTGGCAGTAAAATAATCCTTATTACTTTGGGTACTCCAATTAGCTAGGAACTTACTTAATAACTCTTGTCCACTGGGACTTTGACCGTATCCCTCTAACCAAAATTTAATTAATTTGAGACTAAAACGATTAAGACCAATCTGCACAATTCGGTCGCGAGTAAAATAAATCCTCGCGAGTCCAAAGGACATATAACCTTGACACATCTGAAAAGGATGATTATCTTTACGAATCATCGGGTCTTTATGGTTATCCCGATTTCTTTTAATGGGGAGAGATAACTCATCGGCAAAATCCAAGAAAATCTTGTAAGCAATGACATTACATAATTTACCTTTGTTATTAATCTGGTAATCTCCCGCAGTGCGATTAGAAACTAAGTAGGCAAAATCAAAAGGAGAACGTTTTTCATCGATGTTGACGAAATTTTGTTTATCATAACAGGCTTGAAAGGAATTACTTTCATTGGTATAATGATCTAACTCTTTCAAAGCTGCATAGGTATTAGCTCTCATAATTGCCCCATCACCATAAAGTTTAGGACTAATTACCAAATAACCAAAGGATGTATATTCGGTGGTTTGTTGTAAAATATGACGCAAAGTGTAGGCCACATCGAGGAAAATACCGCTACCAGTTCCCCCACACAAAGAACCGACAACAAAGACATTTAAACCCTCTTGGACATTAAAACTTTGACCGTTAACTTTACCGCTAAACATAAAGGATTCATGACCAGAAGTTCGTCTTTCCGCTGCTTCAATTGCCTCTTGAATTTTTTGATAGTTATGGAAGAAAGCTAAACGACCGACGGGACGAATACCTCCCGCACCATTTTCAATGGCAGTTATTTGTTTTTTTAGTCTTGGGTCTAACCAGCTTGCAATATGGGAAAAGGGACTTTCAAAAAGGGTTTTGTGTTCAAGTTCATAGGTGAGATTGTTAACATCCTGAGCATTCATATTAATGAATACTCTTTCAGCAGCTGATAAAAGAATTTCTTCTCCGTGATAGCTATTTCCTGTGGGTAAACCCGAACCATTGAAAGCGTTTTTGTCTGTGTCAATATGAACAAAACTGACAACGGGTAGGTTAGATAACTTCCCATACTTATCAATAATAAAGCGACGAATTCTCATTAACACATCTCGACCAGTACCACCTAATCCGATGATAATTGTCCGTTTGATAGCGCGGGTTTGACTGGTGTTAGCCATGGTTTAAATCTCCTGAGTTATTTTTTGCTAATCTGAATTTGTAGGTCGAAATCTTGATGGTTATGGTGATAGGTTAAAGTCAGGTAATTTTTATCTATCTTCACCTCCTGAGTTAGTTGATTACCTCGATAAAAAATCTCTGCTTGTTTAGTGGGTTTTAGATATAACTGATTGCCGCGTCTTTCTAAATAGCAGCGAATTTCTTCCCCATGACAAGGAATGGTATTCTTATGATATTCATCACCACCGATGTTAATTCTTTCGGATGTTTTTAAAATATATTTTTGGGTTTCATTGTCATCATCATTAGATGAGACTTTAATAGTCCAAGCAGTATTTAACCGCAACCAGTGACGAATTCCCAAAATACTCGCTACTATTCCCCCAATTCCCATTAATGTAATTACCAATGCTGGCAACCATAACTGACTCAAGAGATAAGGATTAATCAAACAGGTTTCTTGTCCTCCCGGTGCGGGAGTGCAAAACTCTTGTGCTGTGGGAGCAATATCGACAACTGATAGTTTATATTTATTGCCGTTAGTGGCAGTAATTTCTTGAGTTCTTAGATTAATTGGTAGGGAATTAAGCCAGTTTTGTCTTTCCAAACTTTCGGGAGAATTAGCAAGACGAAAAGGGCTATTTTTTGGGGTTTCTATCCACTGTTGTGAAGTAATCCCCGCGGCAGTAGAAAGGGGTGCATCGGTAATCCAAACTACCGACTGGGGTTTGATAGCTTGATTGGCAGTTAAACGACACTGATTTAAGCGTGCCAGTCGGGGATAAACGTGCCATTCTGCGCGCTGAATATCGGTATTTTTAGCACTTTGGCTAGATTGCCAGGGAATCGCTTTTAAAACCGCGTCTATATCTTCCCTTCCGCGAATTAAAATCGGTTCTGTAATCGGTTGAACATTATCAGCAAAGGGGACTAAATAAACGGAATCGTTATTTTTTAAACTATCGCGAATAATTTGACCGAGGCGCGTGCGTCCTTCATCATTAAAGTTAACACTGCCGGTAAGATCGATCGCTAGGATAACATCTCGTCCCTGCCAACGAGCCACCAAATCTAATCCGAGTTTTTGCCAATCGGTAAGCGGTTCCCCGGGGGATACCGTTAAACAGTCAGCACTTTTCATTTAGCCTCGTTCGAGAGTGAAAAATTGAGCTTATCCCTATTCTTCCGCCATTGTACTAAAAAAGTTAATACTTCTTAAAAGTTTTTTTCGCTTTTATTCTCGATTTGCTCTAAGTTATTGTCAATAGTAACCATAGATTAAACTAAATTTTAAAGTTCAGCTGCCCGCGCATTTAAGTGGGTGAGTGGAATTAAATATAAGATGAACGTAGGTTGGGTTGAAGCATGAAACCCAACGCCAGCATGGGTTACGCTACCGCTAACCCATCCTACAAATAATTGTGCCTCCCTACTTAAATTGCCTGTTGAGATAAGGCAAGAGGTAACAGTAAAGGGATTGGGAGAGATTCAGAGGTTAAAATGTGTCTTTTATCCTCTAACCACCTAATCCTAATTCTCGTCTGAGCAATTGAATTGATTTATCCCCAATATAATTATCACTACAGATAATTTCTGGCAGACGAATTAAATCCGATCGCACTTCATTAATCAGATTTTTAATTAAAGTATAACTCGCTTGATCACTGATAATTGTCTGGGAAGTTCGGGCTAAAACTTTTAACTTATCCGTTTCATGAATTTGGGCAGACATAACTAATAAATCATCGCCCCGTAAACTATGAATTAAAATTTCGGCCACCTTAATAATACCGGTGCTAATACTGACAATCCCCAAGCGGCTATCCGTGGGTAATTTTTTGATTAATGCCAATTCCTTGCTGTAATCGTAGATATCGATGGGAATGACTCGTAATTGAAAAGGAGCGGCAATTTCCTCCGCCACACTGATAAAATAGCGACTGGTGACAACAGTGGCAGATTTAGTATTGGCTAAAACTTGGGCTAAATCCTCCATTGCCACTAATTGGACGGGAATTTTGAGGGATTGCTCTAATTCTCTCAACATTAGTTCTCCTGCACCCAAATCGTGACGGGGAATGGTGACAAGAACTTGAGAACTACACTGCGATCGCCAATCAATTTCCGCCAGTAATAACTCGCGAATTTGCTCTAAAGTTAAACCTTGAGCGAGAAAACCAGCCAAACTCTGGCGAATTAGTCGGCCTATTTCTGGATTTTGTTCCAATAGGGGTGAACCCGATAAATTATCGTTTTCATGCCCGCGAGCCTTGACATAAATCCCCGAACCTGCTAGGGATTCCACTAACCCATCGTCTTCCAGTTGCTGATAAATTTTACTTATCGTATTACGGTGTAATCCCGTGATCATAGCTAGTTGACGGGTACTAGGTAAACGATGGCCCGGGGGATACTGACGAGAGGCGATAGCGAAGCGAATTTGGTCAAATAATTGCTTAGAGGCGGGTATTTCACTGTCGGGCTGGATTTGGAACTGCATCGGATCACTTCGCTCACAAACTACTTTCGCTGATACCCATTCTATCATTAGACCCCCTGCAACAATCGGACATCTTCACCGATCTGAGGGGTTTCCGAGGCAGTATTCAGGAGCCAGAAGCAGAAAAAAACAAGATATTATTTATTTAAACCAGAAAAGCCACTTTTTTGCTTAAAAATAGTTAAAACAATCATTTGAATCCGTCCCTGAAACCCCACTCATGGGGTAGATAGTCAACAGCTGATTAAGGGGATTGATCCTCGTGGAGAAGTTTTAAGCGATCGCTCAAGGTTTTGGTTAAGCGGACAGTTTCCCGTTTTAGCGAATTTTGTTGATAATCAAGCACATTAATCTCTTGACCGATATTTACTATCGCTTCGCTTCCCCATCCGGGGTAAGGCTGATTATAACTAATGCTTACCGGCAAAATCTTGATATCTGCATCGGGTTTCATGGTCTTAACTTCCAACGCGATCCGCGCTACCCCCGGTTTAAGAGGATGAACCACTCGATCGCGACAGATACCCCCTTCCGGAAAAATCGCCACCATTTCCCCCGCGGCCAAAAGTTCGACGCTATGGACCAGACTACCCATACCGGGGTGATCGGTGTTGACGGGAAAACCCCCCAAACGTCGGATAAACCAACCTTGCACCCCTTTGATCTCGTTAGCGGAAACCATAAAGCGCAAATCGCGTCTACTAACTAAGCGTCCCACCGCGTAGGGTAAAATCAGCGCATCCCAACGGGACCGATGGGTAGGTGCAAGGATGACCCCCCCCGTTAGGGGAATATTTTCCTGGCCCGTAACCGTTATTTTGCCGAAAAAAGCCGGTAAAACCAGATAATTTCCCAGAAAATAACAAAAGCGAATTAAACAGGGATTAATTCGGGAATTGACAGCAGGACTTTTTCTAATGGTGAGGGACTCGTCAACGATAGTGCTTTGAGACATCCGATTGTTAGGAAAGATCGAGACTTTCTGACCACTTCTACTTTAGTCTAGTTGTCTGGGGGGTCGCCATCTTGTCCTGACCAGTTCGGCAATTGTCTTGTGAGATTAATAGACCTCTTGCATAATTAGGGTTTGCGGCAAAAAGTTCTTCCTGGTGGCAGGGTGTGGGGTGTGGGGTGTAGGGTGTAGGGAAGGAAACCTCTTTCATCTGTGGGGGTGAAAATTGTTTCATCGGGACTGACTACTGGCTACTGACTCCTAACCCTAACAACAATTTTTGATTTTTACAAGAGGTCTAAGGGTTAGGATTGGGGTTGTACTCCCGATCCTACTGGTGCGATCGAGTTTAATTGCAAAGAGGGATGATCTTCTTTAACTTGCTGTAAATTCCACTCATTTTTGAATAATAAGACGGGACGACCCCAATAATCTTTGACAGTTAAAGTATTAAAGAGTTTACCTGCTTTTTCTAAAGCGGCCCAACCCCCGGCTACCCAACGGGCTAAACTATAGGCTAGGGGTTCGAGGGTAGTTTCGACTCCGTACTCGCTTAAAAGACGGAATTGCACCACTTCAAACTGTAATTGACCGACAGCGGCTAAAATTGGGTCGCGTTTAAATTCATCGATCGAGGATAATATCTGTACGGCCCCTTCTTCCTGTAATTCCGAGACTCCTTTTTGAAACTGTTTGAACTTGGAAGGGTTAGGATTTCTGAGATAGGCGAATAATTCGGGAGAAAAACAGGGAATCCCTTCGTATTCGAGCTTTTTACCCATATAAATCGTATCACCGATCGCAAAGACCCCGGGGTTATTCAATCCGATCACATCTCCGGGATAAGCTTCTTCAATAACTGCGCGATCTTGAGCAAAAAGTTTCTGAGGACGGGATAAACGGATAGTTTTACCAGTTCTAGCGTGGTTTACTACCATATCCTTCTCGAATTTCCCCGTACATACCCGCACAAAGGCTACCCGGTCCCGATGTTTGGGATCCATGTTTGCTTGCAGTTTGAAGACAAAACCGGTGAAATCGGGATAGGTGGGATCAAGGACTCCTAGGGAGGAATTGCGTCCTCTGGGTGGCAATCCATAGTCGAGGAAGGATTCTAGGAATAATTTCACCCCAAAATTGGTCATGGCGCTACCAAAAAAGATCGGGGTCATTTCTCCTGCGTGGACTGCTGGCAAATCCAATTCTGCACCCAATTCCGAGAGTAGTTCTATATCCTCTTTTAACTGGTAATACAGGTCTTTTTCGAGATGATCCTCAATTTTGGGGTCGCCAAGCTCGATCACGGTTTCCTGCGCCTCCTGAGAGCCGTGGGAGCGACGTTCAAACAGGTGTATGGTTCGGGTGGCCCGATCAAAAACTCCCCGAAAGCGATCGCCAATTCCGATCGGCCAATTGACGGGATAGGTTTGTAATCCTAATTCTCGCTCGATTTCGTCCAATAAATCCAGAGGTTCGCGGCCGGGCCGATCCATTTTGTTAACAAAGGTAAAGATGGGTAACTGCCGCAGTTTGCACACTTCAAAGAGTTTTCTCGTTTGGGGTTCCAAACCTTTGGCCGCGTCGATTAACATCACCGCATTATCGGCAGCGGCTAGGGTACGATAGGTATCTTCGCTAAAATCTTGGTGGCCGGGAGTATCGAGGAGATTAATCTGAAAATCACGATAATCGAACTGTAAAACCGTGGAAGTAATCGAAATTCCCCGTTGTTTTTCCATTTCCATCCAGTCGGAGGTGGCCTTGCGTTGGTCGCGTCTTGCTTTGACTGCACCCGCTTGATGGATTGCACCCCCGTATAGTAACAGTTTTTCGGTCAGGGTGGTCTTTCCCGCGTCAGGGTGGGAGATAATGGCAAAATTTCGCCGTTTTTCCAAGACAGCTTCGCCGGTTTCTAGTTCTTTTTCAATTTCGGTCGTCATTCTAATTTTGATCGCTTTCCTATCTTTCTATTCTAGTTTAGCTGGGGAGTTAGATATCTTTATGGCTCTGATTCTAGGTTAAACTCAATCCGGCTCTGTAAAACCATTTCTGCAATTACCGCTCCTCCTTTACCTTGAGCTAAAACCCGCTCAAAACGGTTGATTAATTCGGGAATATTGATCACTTCCTCTACCGATTCTAGATATCTTTCGACAATTGCCCTGATCTTGTATCTTATCTTAGCTTGCTCCGCAACTTTTTCTAAAATTTCCTCGCAAGTCTGCTCGGTTTTAACCACAAAAGTAATGGGATATTTTTGCACTTTATCAATATCTAAAAAATATTTATCAGCAGCTATCGTTTCCGTAACTTGAAAAAATCGACCTAGGGGTTTCATGACAAAATCTATCCCCCCGTCATTGGCATTTGTTCGACCAGTTTTATATAAAAGTAAGTATTCAGAGTTTAAGCGTTCAGGCGACCATCCCCAATATATTTTCTGTTCCCCATAATACTCTTTAAGAATTGCATAACTGACAATCTCAAAAACTCTAGCATCAATGTTTGGTCTGAGTAAACTCCGAATAAATTCAATGGCTTTCTGGGGATCTTGCTGTTGAATATCAATCATCTGTTGACAATAGCTGATAAATTGATTAAATGCTTTTTGTCTTGTTTGCACATAGGCATCAATTATATCTATAATCACTGGCGCAATATTAACTTGATTACCCTCTAGATAAAACTTAATTAGATTCTCATTAATCCAGTATCTATTGGTTTTAACATCTCTAATTATCGGCAGATAAGATAAAGTAGGAAAATACTTTTTAAATTCCTGATTTAATCGATGATTGAGAGCATGATTTTGTAATTTATCGCCAAAAGGAAGCTCCCTTTGCCTGCGAAAAAGTGTCATATACTGAGCGCCTTGATACTCGTCGTATCCATCCTTAAGATGAAACTCATTATTAATATAGTCTTCCACTAAAACATAAATGGCATAATGGTTAGCCAATCCTGCTCGGGATTTAGAACCTCGATTAGCGGCTCTAGTTTTAATGTTCAAATATTGCAATAACTCACTAGCATTTAAAATGCTATTTCCCTGATTGGGAAAGTAATTATCGATAATTTTAATAATTATCTTGGTGAATTCATGCTTGACTATCGACATCGAAAAGACTCTCCTGTACAAAGTTAGATTCTTGTTTATTTTCGCTTTTTCTACTATAGCTTTTTTGAGGTGGTAGTAACTTTTCTTCCTTGTATTCTTGCCATCCGAGAATCCGTCGAAGACCAATTTTTAAATACTCCTCTTGTAATTCTATACTAATAGAAATTCTTCCCAAACGTTTAGCTACAGCTGCAGCTGTAAAAGTTCCTGCAAAGGGATCAAGCACAATTCCACTCTTGTCAGTGCTGGCCAAAATAATTCTTTCTAGCAATGATTCAGGTTTTTGTGAGGGATGATTTTCGTATTCATCCATGCGATATCTTACCCTAGGGAAATACCAGACATTGCCCGGTACTTTCTCTGTATTGTATTGACTGGGAATCGCTTTTCTATAATCAATTAGTTTTCGTTTTGCTCCGGTTTTTGCTTCTATCTTAATATCCTTTGAATTAAAAGTGTAATTATTTTTATCTTTCACACAGTGAAGTATTGGTTCATACATCGAACCAAAATATTTTGTTGCTTGTACTCCTGAACTATCATAATGCCAGATAATGCGACTAAGAATCGTCATTTTTTGTCTTAAGTAAAGATCAAAGTAAGGCATTGCTTGAGTGCTGGCCATAACATATAATGTTCCCTGGGGTTTCAAGATACGAAGACACTGATCAAGAATTTGATTTGCCCAATTTATATAATCATTTTCCGATTCCCATTTGTCGTAAAAATCGGCAAAATGCTTACCTATATTATAGGGAGGATCGAGAAAAATTAGATCTACAGAATTAGAGGCAATCTCACTGGATAAAATCGGCAAAGAATCACCATGAAATATAACTTGTTCATCAGCTTCGTATCGTTTAAACATGATCATTTTTTCAATTTAAAGTAGTTAGATTTTTACTAGGAAATGTGTCAATTTTTAACCTCCTTAGCAATTAGGATAATTTACAGACTTTCTCATAAAGATGAAGTATAACCTAATTTGGTATTGATGACTGACTTCTGACGAGGGAGTCCCCACAACGAAAACTTGGATTTTTAAGCCTTTAAATATTTTAATATGAGTCAGTATCCCGCGGTCTAATAATTTGGTCAAATTATTTCTAGTAAATTTCTTGCTACTGCTTCCACTACAGTTATAGGAACAGCATTTCCGAATTGTTTTTTAGCGATAGCTGACTGTGGATGATAGATAAACTTATCGGGGAATACTTGTAATTTACGCGCATCTTGGGGAGTAATTTCTCGAAACTTTTTGGGTTTATAGATTTTCTTTAAAAACAATTGTTTGTATTCTTGGGGATGAGTAGCGGTAATTGAAATAGTGGCAATATAATCTTTAGCACCCGTAGCGGTTAGGGTAGGAATAATATCGGCCGTCGGTAAAATAATCCGATAAATGCCGTTAATTCCTGTCATATTTTTCGAGTTAATAAATTCATACTTACCCTCCTGCGTTTGCCAACAAATACCGAGAGAAACTAACTGATTGAGTTCCTCGATTTTTAGGTCGGGTATAATTTCCAAAAAAGCAGAAAAAGCCACGGGATGACCATCTTTTTCGCCATACTTTTTACTGCGTCTTAATTTCAGCAAAGCTAAACAGATACTTTTTTGTCGTTCCGTAGTTTTGATAATATCCCAAGAATGAATAGTTGTGTGGCCATTTCTTAAATCAGAAAAAATAAAGAAGTCATTTAATTCATCTTCTTTTTGAAAACGAGTTCTCGATGGAGGAACAAAACCATTAAATAAAGTATCTGCTGATAACTTAACTTTCTCGACGGGTTGAATATTTTTGATGTCTTCTAAAATATCTAAAACCTTGGGATGGATACCCAAAGGTAAAGGAAATTTAAACCGCTCATAGTTATCTATATTTTTTCTAATTCCTACGATAAAAACTCTCTCGCGATTCTGGGGTAAACCAAAATCGTAGGCATTTAATAACTGCCAGTAAACTTGATAACCACAGCTGGTTAATTCATCGATAATTAATTGTAAATTCTCCCGATTGCGAGGACTAGCCAACCCACTGACATTCTCGAAAATAAAGCTTTTGGGTTGACTTTTCTGGACTAATTTAATCACATCAAACCAGAGTTTTCCCCGGGGATCCTCAAATCCCCGTAAACATCCCGCCACCGACCAAGGTTGACAGGGAACGCCGCCGACAATAAGATCCAGATTATCGGGTAAATTGCTAATTTTACTCACATCTCCGAAAGCAATTTCATCGCTGTTGAGATAGCTAATAAAATTCTGTTGATAAACTTGGATGGCCTGTTTATCGATTTCTGAATAGCCTAAACAACGTCCTCCCAATTTCTCCAAAGCGATTCTAAAACCACCGATTCCCGCGAATAAATCGATAAAACGATACTGGGGATGGGTGATAACTAGATGTAGGGGTAATTGGGTTTGTGTGCTGACTTTAACTGTGGTTTTCAAGGGTAAATAATTCCTTTTCACCATCTGGGAAGATGTGTGTCTGTATTAATTATTTTAGTATAACTTAAGAGTTTTTTCTAGGTAGGGGCTGCTGAAAAAGTTTTTCGTGGGGGCAGGGTGTGGGGTGTGGGGTGTGGGGTGTGGGGTTTTACCCATTTTCAGGTGGTCAATTACCTAATTTTCAGGGAAAAAATCCCTAAATTTTCCCCCCAATCACTCCAAT